>JBGSOE010000149.1:0-11206 GCA_041739295.1 Thiohalobacterales bacterium
GAGCATCATTGCGTTACGTTGTTCAATGGCCTGATGTATCTCTCCATTACAACCTTTATTAGCACGAAGCCTACGTATGGCCCGCAATGGCTCTTCCGATGCCCAAACAGTTGAGTTTGCATCACGGATAACAGCTAGCGCCTCCAGTTCTTCCATATATGGAGCCATAATCTTCAAATAATTGAGACCTCGCCAATAATTCATGGCTATGTACCAATACGAATACTGAATTACCGCGTCTTTGTGATCACCGAACGTGCTACTCAAGAAATATTTTTCCCAACACTTTTTCGAATTATCTTCCTGGCCCAAAAAACAATATATTTTTGCCATCTCAGCAAAACATTCATTGTTGCCTTGTTTAACGCCTTTTTTAAACCAATCCAGGGCTTTATTGTCGTCTGCTGCGCAACCTTCGCCAGCCGAGTACATTTTACCGATCTCAAGAAACGCTTTAGAATGCCCCATCCTGGCAGCCTTTTTGAAAAGCTGTAAAGCCTCATTATCATCCTGAAGGCAATCACCTAGTCCATATAAATAGTCTTCAGCCATCCCATATACTGCATCGGCAAGGCCAACATCACATGTATCTTGTATATCAATTTCTTCAGATGAAGCATTTTCATGCTGAATTTCCCCTGACTCCAAAGAGTGCCTTTGCGCACGTGCCTGCAGCATACATTCTACTACTTCCGGCAATTCTGCTTGGAAAAACTCACGATTCTCAGAGACTCTAAAGCCCTTCTGTTCAAGTATTGCATGCACATGGGCCTCGGCAGAAAAAGTATCACTAACTTGAATAGAGTACGCGACAATAAAAGGTGTAGGCACGCCTGTTGCAGAAGATAGCTCACGCGCACGTATATCTGGATCGCGTGTTGTACTCCCAATTTTTATAAGTCCGCCAAGCGATGGATTTATAAGCGCGTATACAAAACCTGGCTCAGCCATTTGTTGTGCCTCACTGTGATGAATTTCGTCATAATCTATGCCTGCATAAGACAGGATTTACTACGCTATATAAGTATTTAACGGCGCTGCACACAAATCGTATTCATTCACTAGCCACAATAGTTTTTGCTCAACAGCACATTCGATTGGATGGCGGTTTGTTAGTTGCCCGCAGACTAGGGCAGATAGTATTCCTCTAATATCACGCGCTGTTTGTTTAGTTTCGTATAGAATGTTTATAAACAATTGGCCATCTTTATCTTTCCTGATGAGGCCATCAAAATCACCTGGGGAGTTTTTTGAGTCTGCTAATATATCGCTGACCCTTCTATCAAGAATTACCCTTGGATAGACCGCTTGGTTTTTTTCGCGTCTATAGGCTTCAATGAGACCGTCGCCAAACAATATTCCGTCCCTATGGTAAAGTCTTCCGAACGCAATAGCGCCTCTACATAAAAAACCGCATTCTAACAACATCTGACTAAACTCAAGTACGCACGACAGTACGACTACAGTCTGACTTTCAATACCAGAAATAACTACCGAGTCAGAGAATGCTGAAAGCTCAATGTCAAATATGCCTTCAAGCTGATTGCGTATTGGCTGATCGTAATATTTATTAATGCTCGCTTTTACCTGCGTAAGTGCTCCGAGTATTTCCTTCGCACGCGACTCTATTTTAAGTGCGTCCTTGAATCCCAATATATCTATGAATGCTACAGTGCGGAGTTCGTACATATGCTCACCTTAGTACGACCTCTCATGACCGCTCGCCATGATCCTTGTCTAATTGAATTCATATGTCCATTCCCATTGAACGGCCTCGGCGACATTATGGCTAATACCAAGGGTTAGCATATCCGTAATGCCTCTCTCTTATGGCTGGCCCTTTAGTTGTGTACTAGCCCAGACCCCCCGTTCATGTAACACGGGGGTCTACAAATACACACCTCTATTATCCAGCCACAATCACCTTATCCTTGATTACGGCAACCCATCCACAGGAGGCACCCGCCGGGGTGCCTCTTGGCAACCCCAGAGGCGGGTGGTCCCTGTGGGTGGGTTGCTCGCCAGCCATTGACAGACACACAGTATTTATCCTACAGTCATCATAAATGTCGTAATAACATTTATTAGAGTGTAGCCATGAAAGCTAAAGACCTTCTAAGTCTGTGGAAAACTCCAGATAACACACGCCTGACAGCCAAGCAGACCTCCATCCGGTTCCCTGTACATATTGCCGCGAAGATTGCTGCGTTATGTGAAATGTACCCTAAGAAAAACCGGACGGAAATCATAGGCGATTTATTGGCCTCATCTCTCGAAGAAATGGAGCAGTCATTCCCCTTTATCCCTGGTAAGCCTTTTGGCCCAGATGATGAAGGTAAAATGATGTTCGATGACACAGGGCCAGGAAAGCGGTTTCGTGACCTCGCCAACAAGTTCTACAAAGAACTGGAGAACGAACTAGGCAATCCAGAGGCACCAGACCTTTACTCCAATCTGATCGGGCACAAGGAAGAATAGTGGTCACCGAAGACTCCTTCCGCCGATTATTAAACGGACTCGATACTATCGAATGTGCCTATTTCTTGGATACTACTTTCGGCAGTAAGTTAGATTTCGCGGACCTTCGCATGAAGAAGGAAATACTCCAGCGAACAAAAGCCCGCGACTCCATGTGCGTTGAAATCGGTGGAACTGAATTTCTACTAGCACCGAATGGCACAAAAAACGGCTATCCTTTCATTCTCAAAAATACAGATTTCATCATTAATTGCGGAGAACACAATAACCCATCGTTCTTCGTTAAATTTAGGAGCCTCGCACTTTGGAGGGATGGTGCAGAAACTTTGCATCATCGTTTCCTACAGTGGGCTGAAGGTCTTGGACTGATGCCATTCCGTACGGAATCACTGTCCCGTGTAGATTTCGCTTTCGATTATCATCTTTCTAAAATTGATTTCGACGAAGATGACTTCGTCACCTTGTCAGAGAAAGACAATAAATACCGCAAGAATAGAAAAATACAGACCTTTAATTTTGGAAAAGGTGATGTGGTCTTGCGCGTCTACGATAAAGTTGATGAGATCGAAGAAGAAAGCCATAAAACATGGTTCTATGACCTTTGGGACGTCAAGGAATCCGTGTGGCGTATCGAATTTCAGGTTCGCAAGGACGTACTGCGCAGATTTGGCATCAGGACGTTCGACGATCTTAAGGACAGCTCCGGAGATTTGCTGCGCTACCTTGCGACGGAACATGACACGCTGAGAATTCGTTCAGATGATAGTAACCGCTCGCGTTGGCCTCTTCACCCGCTCTGGCGTGACCTTCAGTTACAAATTGAAGAACTCAATATGCAAGGCGTTTATCGCGTAATTGACCCAGCGAAGATGACTGAAGAGCGGTTACACATCATGGTAATCAGCATGTATGGTTATCTAAAAAGAATAGCTGCAATCCGTACCATAAAAGACGAGTTAGCTGATGTAACGCACTTGGATGCACTCAAGGAATTTAGGACTCTGGTTGATAGGATTCACGACCCGTTAACCTGGAAGATCGATGTAAAAAAACGCGCTGATATGATGAGGCTTGGACAATGGTAAATCTAACCACAGTTCTGAGTCTTGTAAATGCACGCAAGAATAAAGTACTTCGTATTGCGCAGGCAGCATTAACACAACATCAGTTTGAGGCCTTCAGAGGTCTTTTTCTCGACGAGTTCGGCAAAAATGGCTTGGAATCGGAATTGGTAGAGGTGTTTGCCGAACAGATACCTACGGAACCGCATGGCACGGGCAGGCATACATTACGCAAAAAAGGAGGTGTGCCATGAGTGTCAGCGCCTGTCAGTGATACCGAACGATATGAACTCTTGATAGAGTATGTAGAATCCCTACGGGACGATGCCCCAATGGGTGCGGAACTGAAGCTCATCGCGGCGTTTCTGCCTGAGCTAATCAAAACAATGCATCAACACAGCACAGAGGAATAAGTCATGGCAGTGGCATTGTATGCACGTGTCTCTACGGTACGACAGGCAGAACAGGATTTATCTATTCCTGACCAGTTACGACAAATGCAGGACTGGTGTACCAGGAATGGGCTTCTTGTTGCCAAGGAATACGTAGAGGCAGGTGCATCGGCTACTGACGACCGGCGTCCGGTCTTTCAAACCATGATTGGGGATGCGACAACATCACCCTCCCCGTTCGACGCTATCATCGTACACAGCCTGTCTCGATTCTTTCGAGATTCACTCGAATTTGGTCTCTATGAAAGGAAGCTAAACAAGGGTGGCGTCAAAGTCATATCCATTACCCAGCAAACCTCTGACGACTCTGCTGGCAACATGTCCAAGAAAATATTCTCTCTGTTTGATGAATACCAAAGCAAAGAGAACGGCAAGCATACCCTGCGGGCCATGAAGGAAAATGCCCGCCAAGGCTATTTCAACGGCTCGAAGCCACCGTTCGGCTATCGCACCGTGGATTGTGAAGTCCTCGGGAACAAAGGCAAGAAGAAGAAAAAGCTAGCCATTGATGACGGACAGGCTGCTGTGGTTAAGAAAATCTACCATCTCTATTTGGAAGGTATGGACGGCCTACCTATGGGCATGAAAGCCATTGCTGACCACCTTAACCGCCGAGGCTCGACACTTCATGGTAAACCCTGGCGGTTGCAGAAAATTCAGCAAATCCTCTCGGATACGGTATACATGGGCGATTACCACTTCAACCGGACAAGCGACAAAGGCCAACAGAAAAAACCAGCAGCCGAATGGATAAGAACAGAGGTTCCGGCAATCATCGACCGTGTTACGTTTGAGGAAGTGCGCGAATTGCGCAGCAATCGCGCACCTTCTCAAACGTCACCTAGGATAGTGACTTCGCCAACACTTCTGACCGGCCTATTGAAATGCGGTTGTTGCGGCTCAGGCTTAACCCTGGCCACTGGAAAGAGCGGACGCTATAAATACTACCGATGCACAACCAGAAGTAGCAAAGCGACGTTCCTCTGCACCACAGCGCCTATCCCAATGGAAAAACTAGATGAACTGGTGTTGCGTCAGTTAGCCGACAAGGTATTCACAAAAGCGCGCGTGACGCTCATGGTGAAAGAACTTAAGAAACGTCTGAAGAATGCTCACACCCTGGAGGATGAGCAATTGCGAGCGCTGAAGCTATCCTTGAAATCTGCCGAAGAAGGCATCGAGCGATTATACCAGGCAGTAGAGCAAGGCATCTTACCCTTGGATGACACACTGACAGAACGCGGACAAAAGCTGAAATCACATAGACAAGCAATCATGCTCGAAATGGCAAGCTTGCGAGGACGGCAAGAAATCCCGGTGAATGCAATCACACCTAAGCGGGTTGACGAATTCGCAAAAGCGCTACGTGCCAAACTTCTAGATCGCAGCTCAAGCTTCGGCAAACAATACCTAAGGCTGTTGGTAGACCAGATCGTAATTAGTGGGAAGTGCGCTGAGATAACCGGCAGTTATGCCAATCTTGCGCGGGTACTAGTTGAGCCAACTTCTAAAAGAAGACTGGGCACCATTACAGTGCCCAGTTTCATACCGAAATGGCGTCCCGTAGGGGATTCGAACCCCTGTACTCGCCGTGAAAGGGCGATATCCTAGGCCTCTAGATGAACGGGACAAGATAAAAACTAATCGCTCGGGCGATGCAGTTGGGTAACTACAACGCCGGTGAGCAGCACCACAAAACCGAGCGGTGCCAATACCAAAAGATTAACAGCCAGTGCATCATTATCTTGGAACATGGCGCTGAAACCACCCACCACTCCAACTGCCACCAACAGAATACCAAGGTAAACTGCAATTTGGCCGACGCGATGCATAACCACTAACCCGTGCAAATTGGTGGAGCTAGTCGGGATCGAACCGACGACCTCTTGCATGCCATGCAAGCGCTCTCCCAGCTGAGCTATAGCCCCAATCGCGGAGCGCGAACTTTACGCCAGGGGTACTGAAACTGTCAACCTCTGAAACCCCAAAATAGGCTGTATTCCGATGCCTCCAGGGGAAATTTTACCCAGGGGCACGAGGCCGCCTAGCCCGCATTACTCACCGCGGATCGTCGCGAGGGCGTCGATGAGCCTGTAGATGCAGGGCGCACGCAGTGCAAGACGGCGCCGGCGTAGCCGACACTACGTCAAGCCGGCTGCAGCGAGTACGCACTGCAGATGCAGGCTCATCGGCGGCCGCAGTAGATGTGCGGTGAGAAATGCGGGCTAGCTACCCCTGTTCAGGTGCTGGTTGTACTCGGTAAAGCCGGCTCATGCGGCCCAGCGGAATACGCCATGCGCAGCCGCGCAAATTCCGCAAGTTGCCACTGTATCCGGCCATTGAGCGACTTGACCGGGTAATCACCCGTACGGCGCATACGCCCGGCCTTGCGCCCGCATAACAGCTCCATGGCTTCGTCCACATGTGCGACAGCGTAGACCTGAAAGCGACCATCACGCACCGCGGCCACCACATCCTTTCGCAACATCAGATGCTGGACATTGGAGCGCGGAATAATCACCCCTTGCTGGCCCGTTAGCCCCTGCTGGAGACACACATCGAAGAAGCCCTCGACCTTTTCGTTCACGCCACCGATTGCCTGCACTTGTCCCTGCTGATCCACTGAGCCGGTTATCGCCAGCGATTGTGTTACCGGCGCAGCCGCGAGCGATGACAGCAAGGCACAGAGTTCAGCCAGCGAGGCACTGTCACCTTCCACGCCCGCATAGGATTGTTCGAATGTCAGACTGGCCGATAGCGACAAGGGTAGATTCTGCGCGTAGCGTGCACCAAGGAAACTCGACAGGATAAACACCCCCTTGGTATGCACGGGGCCACCCATGTCCACTTCGCGCTCGATATCGATCACCTCGCCTTCACCGAGACGCGTGGTCGCTGTGATACGTGCTGGCAGTCCGAAACTGAACATCCCTGCATCAAGTACCGTGAGACCATTCACCTGACCGATCTTGAGACCTTCTGTCGTGATGTTCAGAATGCCGCGCTGGATCTCCTCATGAAGTTGATCGCGCACGCGGCTCACACGTTCGATACGCGCCAGATCCGCCCGCTCAACCTCCGCACCACGCACTCTCTCCTGCTGTGCTTCGTCGGCGATCAGGTCTGCCTCCTGCATCAGATCAAGGATGTCACGCATGCGTGTCGACAACTTGCGTCCATCCGCAAACAGCCGTGTGCTGTAATCAATCACCGCTGCCACTGCGCTGCGATCAAAGGGCCGCAGGCCCTCCTTGCGGATCAGGGTTGCCATCAGTCTAACCATGCGTTCGGTGTTTTCCGGTGAGCGCTCGATGCGATCATCAAAATCCGCTGCCACTTTAAACAACTCGGGGAACTCGGCATCGTAGGCCTGTAGTAAGTGGTACAAAATCTGATCACCTTCCAACACAACCTTGACGTCCAATGCCAAGGGCTCGGGCTCCAGTGATACGGTGCTGATCAGACTCCAGGCCTGCCCCAGTGATTCAATACGCAATTCCTGCGCACGCAGGATACGTTTGAGTCCTTCCCATGCATAAGGCTGCGACAAGAGTTTTTGCGCATTCAAAACCAGATAACCACCATTGGCCTTGTGCAAGGCACCCGGGCGGATCAGATTGAAATCTGTGACTAACGCTCCGAGCTGCGCAATATGTTCGACTCGGCCGATCAGTGCAGTAAAGGTGGGGTTGTCTTCATACACAACCGGTGCGCCACTCAGGGAGCTGTTATCGACCAGCACGTTGACCTGATAATTGCGGTAAGCAGACTGATCGCCGGCAGCTACGGCATCGGCCTCCTCGCGCTTAAGGAAATCACCCGCATTCTGGATAACCTCACGTTCGAGACTGTCCAGGAAATCGATCACCGCAGGCAGATCCGCAAATTGACTGCGTAGACCGGTGAGCAGTTGTTGCACAACACCACGGGTGACCTCATGCCGCAAGGCGCGGATCGCATTACGGCGCTCCTTCTGCCATTGCGGGATCAATTCCTCCAGAATCACATCGAGTTCCGCCTGCAGTACAGCGACCTTCTCCTCAATGGTTCTGCGTTCCGCTGCGGGTAGATTATTGAAGGCTTCCACGGCCAATACTTCACCGTCTTGCAACGGCGCGAAGGAGAACTCACCCGGCTGCTCGAACAACTTTACTTGCTGCGCCTCGGATTTTTCACGCAATGCCTGGATTGCACTGCTCTGCCGCTGTTCCAACACCTGATCAATCTGACGCAATCGCGCCTTTAATTCATCACTCTCCAGCGCAGCAGGCAGAATGCTGACCAACTCATCAACCAGATGCCGCATATCGTGGCGTAACTCTATGCCCCGCCCTGCCGGCAGTTGCAACAGACATGGCCGTGTGGGCACATCGAAACTGGCCACATAGCAAAGATCGGGCGGTATCGCACCGCGCGCAGCGCGCTGCTCAAGCAGGCGCATGACCGCCGAGTGCTTGCCAATACCATTGGCACCCATCGCAAAAAGGTTATAACCAGGACGATGTGCAGCCAACCCGAAGCGGATTGCCTCCAATGCCCGGGCTTGGCCGAGAATACCCTCAAGATCGGCTACTTCAGCCGTGCTCTCGAAAGTCAGTTCATCTGGATTACAGACGTTGGCCAATTGCTCCGGCGACAGGGCCGGTAAACCCTTCATGCCAGTCCTCCCGTATACAATAACCAGTTGGCCAAATACGCACAGGCCACCCAACTTATTATCACTATGCCGTATTTCTATGGGGATTTCTTGAGCCAGATCATGCCCTCAGCAACGCTAGCACCTGAATTCTCATAAAACTCCGCTATATTTGGCAGGCAGGGCTGAGCGTTGATTGATTCTCGGGAGACCTGTGCCAAGCTGAATAGGTAGGGCATGGTTACCGGCGGAATGAATGCGCGCTAACGAACGAATGCTGCAGGATATCGAGCGGGAACTGCACTATACGCAGCAGTTCCTGAAACTCGGCAAGTTGAGCGAACCAGTGCGCCAAGCGTTGCTCACAGTTCCCAGGCATGCCTTTGTGCCTGATGCACTGCAGGATGCCGCCTATGACAATGGGCCGCTCCCGATCGGCGATGGCCAGACCATTTCGCAACCCTATATCGTGGCTATTATGACCGAGTTGCTGAATCTCACACCGGACTCACGCGTTCTGGAAATTGGCACCGGATCCGGTTATCAGACTGCCATTCTCGCGCGCGTGGCAGCGCAGGTGTACAGCATCGAGATTAAGGCGGCATTGGCCAGACGCGCCGCCAAACGCCTTAAGTTACTTAACTTCGACAATATTGAGACGCGCATCGGTGACGGTTATGCCGGCTGGCCAGAGGCCGCACCCTTTGACGCCATAATGCTCACCGCCGCGACACCTGCCGTTCCGCCGCAATTGTTCGAACAATTGCATCCAGGAGGCCGCCTGATCGGACCGATCGACTCCGGCTTCGATCAGGAGCTTATGCTTTACAGCAAATCCAATGAGGGTGTCATCAGTCAGCGTAAACTGCTTCCAGTGGCCTTTGTGCCTATGATTGGACAGGCACGCTCCGATGCACAAGAGCCATGATCATGGAAAGAACGTTCACAAGCGAAAACCTGAACCCGCGCGCTATAGATTCACCACCCCCGATGCAGGCACCGCGCTGGGAACATTTCGACCACCAAAACGATATCGGCGTGCGCGGTTACGGAAATACGCCCGACGAGGCCTTCGCCCAATTAGCATTGGCTATGATGGCTGCGATGACCGATCTCCACCGCATTGAGGCACATAGCGTCGTCACGCTGGAATGCCGGGCGCCTGATCTGGAATTACTGTTGTTCGACTGGGTCAATGCACTGCTGTTCGAAATGGATGTACGGCATCAGCTATTTTGCGCCTTCGACGTGCATATTCACGGTCAGCATCTACAAGCGACTATCTGGGGCGAACCGCACATCGCATCGCGCCATCACCTACTGAGTAAGTTGGATAGCGCAACCTTCACTGCCCTGCACGTGGCTGCTGTCGCACCAGACACTTGGATGGCGCAATGCGTGGTAAGAACCGACCGACACACCTACACCGCACCGTCACTTTCAATGTAAACGGCGCGGCATAGCATTCCGCCGATACCCTCTTACGCACACCGCACCACCACTACCCAGCTATTGGATGGAACCAATCTCGCATTGGGCAATGCGTAGGACTATTCCACCTTGATGCTACGGCGCTTGGACGGCGCAGTCTTCGGCAGCACCAGTTCCAGCATACCGTCCTTGAAACTGGCCTGACCCTTTTCACTGGATACCGCGCAAGGCAGTGCTATCGTGCGCGCGAAACTACCTTGGCTAATTTCACAACGGTAGTAATCACCCTTTTCTTCCTTACTCTCCTGTTTCGTGGAGCCCTTGATAGTCACACTGTCGTCGGACACCGTAATGTCGAGGTCTTTCTTGTCGACACCGGGCAACTCCGCCCGTACCAGGATTTCGGTTTCACGATCTACGACATCTATGCTTGGCAGTTTGCCCTCGAATGGCATGCGCGTACGCGCCATCCGCGGCCACTCCCACTTTACTGGGCGAGACCAGTCAGTTGGCATAAACCCCTCGAACAGACGCTCCATTTCCTCGAACGGCGTCATAAGGTGCGTGGCACGCCGACTCTGTGGACCATTGCCACCTTTCTGAAGCTCAGCTTTGCGTTCCTTATCCATAACATTTCCTCCTTTATCAACAACCCAACCTCCTATTGGCTGGCACAGTAAATATAGACGTAAAACCATTGGTGTGCCTTGATGATTATCAGCTGCGCCGTAGATTACCTTGGCAAAAATTACGGACAAAAAAAACCGGGGTGGACGTCAAGCATCCACCCCGGCTATGTGACAACAGTTACTGGTTCTGACTGACCATATAAGCAACCGCTGCCTTGACCTCATCGTCGGTCAATGCGGTGAAACCACCTTTCGGTGGCATGTAACCGACAGTGCCCTTGAAGCCCGCAATGGCGTGCTGATTCAGTGTATCCACACCCTGCGCGATACGCGGTGCCCAGTTGGCTTTATCACCGAGTTTAGGCGCACCCGCCGCACCCGTCGCGTGGCAGGCCTGACACTTACCCTCATAGATAGTCTGACCCTGCGCCAAATCGGCCTCAGGTGCGGCACTGCCGGCAGCCGGTGTCACCGCGCTAGCAGCGGCGGCGGCAGTCTCTTCGGCCGTTGTGGCAACGG
>JBGSOE010000152.1:0-4291 GCA_041739295.1 Thiohalobacterales bacterium
CCAGGCGATGAATTTCAATAGAGGGTGCTTGCCTTCTATTTTGACGTCAAAACGTCCCCATACCCGTTGTCCCGTCATGGCATCGCTGATGAGTTGCACTGCTGCGTCGGGCAAGGTCGTATCGACGTGCAGAAACAGTAATAGTTTGCCATGCGCTGAATGCGCACCAACGTTCATCTGTTGTGCCCGGCCGCGTGGGGAACTCAGAAGCTGATCGGCGAGAGGTTGGGCCAGATTAGGCGTGCTGTCATTACTACCGCCATCCACCACGATGATTTCCGCGCCTTGTGTCCGTAACGGTGCCAGTCTTTCCAGGCACTGGACGATAAGCTCCGCTTCGTTCAAGACGGGTAAAATGATAGAGAGGGTGGGTGTCTTTGAGTTCATGGTTTAAAATACACTGCTGAATACCAGATACAGACCAGCCCCGAGCGCCAGACCCAGTGGCAGAGTGCTTATCCACGTGATCAGTATCTGACTGATGGTGTGCCAGTTGCGTTTGCCATTCACCGCGCCGATGCCGAAAATTGCACCGGTCGAGACATGCGTCGTTGATACAGGAACGCCCAGGTGAGAGGCACCGAGCACCAGAAATGCGGTAACAAGATTCGCAGTCAGACCCTGGCCGGCATTGAGGTCGGTGATGCGTCGGCCCAGGGTTTCTGCAACCTTGCGGCTTTGTAGCAAACCTCCAGCCGCAACCGCGGCTGTGACCAGTACCAACACCCAGGTTTGATTGATCCGTTCACCAGCCATGCTCGCTGTCAGAAGCAGCGCAGCAATCTTGGGTGTGTCATTCACGGCACGGGCGAAACACACCGCACCCGCGCTCAAGAAATGCAGCCTGGATGCCATGGACTGGGCATCCACGCCGATGAAGTTGCCAATATAGCGCTCGGTGCAGTTATCCAAGGTTCCGGCATGCATCTCAATGGCGGTATTTCGGTTGGACAACAGGACTGTACCCGCAGTGGTTTGTAGTCTGTTCGGCGACGCGACTTCGCCAACACACAAACAGCTTTCGCTGGTGATGGACAAGCGACGACGCAATCGGTGTAAGAGGGGATAGAGTAATAACGTCAACGTGATTGCGAGTACCGGACTCAATAGCATCGGCTGGGCAAATTTAGTCGCCAGCACGCTGTAATCAATGTCACCCGCGTGTGCTGCCAGACCAACACCTACTAACGCTCCAATGAGTGCGTGCGTTGTGGACGTTGGCATACCCAGTACGGTTGCCAGCAGAACGGTGGCACCCGCAGCGATGCCGATAGCCGCCAACATGGCGTCGTTCAGTATGCCGTCAGGCAGAAGTCCGTGACCGCTGAAGGTCTGTACCAGCTCTTGTGCCAGGAACACCGAGACCAAGCTGCCGGCCACCGTGGTCAGACTGGCCCAGGTCAGTGCCTCTCGATAATTAAGGGCGCGACATCCATAAAGTGTAGCGACACCCTTGAAATTGTCGTTGGCACCATTACTCCAGGCCAGCCAGGCTGTGCCCAGAATAATCAGTGAAAATAGTGTGACGCTCATAATAGTTATCCGCTCGATTCAGCAACAACCGCCATTCGGCGTGCAGATAGGTGCGGCGTCTGCGGCGCGGGTCTCGTGGTAATCACTTCCTTTGGTCACCCTGGGATCGCGGACAGCTGGAGTTGCACAATCGAATGGCACAGCCTGATCAATGGGTATTTCCATGCGTGGCAGCACCGGTAGAAACTGCCCCGCATAGGCGCCTGTCGTGGTGGTGAGCAATTGGAAGGTTTTGTCGCAGACAGCCATGGGTTTGCCACGCGTAAATAGGTGGCCGTCGTCATCGCGCACTTCGTTCCAGGGGCCGCGATAGATCACCGCTTGATTACGTTCCAGACAAGGGCCTTGCTTGCCTTTGTAGGCGCGCACGGTCACGGACCGGAACTCAATGCCGTCGATGATTTGCCAGGGTTGTTGCGCGCGGCTGAGTATCTCAATACCGTGAAATCCTGCTGCTTCGAACATCTCCAGGAAGTGGTCCTCTCGGAAGGCGCCGGCAATGCAACCCGACCACAAGGTCGGATCGGCTAATATGGCTTGTGTGGGAAGTTCGTCGCAGACGATGTCCGAGATGACGGCACGGCCACCGCTTTTCAGTACCCGATACATTTCGCTGAAGAGTTGCTGTTTATCTTCTGGTCGTACCAGGTTGAGTACGCAGTTGGAGACAATGACGTCGACAGAGGCATCCTGAATGAGCGGACGTTCCTGCCGAACCCGCTGGCAATGGCTTTCAAACGCAATCAGTTCTTCGATACTTGAAATAGTCTCTGCCCTCAGCCAGCGTTCAACTTTATCCAGATCGAGCGCCATATCCTGAATGCGCGCCTTATGGAACTCGACATTCTGGTATCCCAGTGTGGCGGTAATCTGCTCATGATATTTGCGCGCCAGCGCGAGCATGCTGTCGTTGAAATCCAGGCCGATCACTCGCCCTTGTGCGCCAACTTTCTGCGCCAGGATGTAACAGACTTTTCCTGCACCAGACCCAAGATCCAGTACCACTTCACCGGCTTCGACATGCCGGGACGGGTCGCCGCAGCCATAATCCTTGTCGATGATTTCCTGTGGCAGGATGTCGAGATACTGCGCATCATAGGACGCTGTCGGACAGCATAGGCCGGGTTCAAGCGTTTCGGCGCCGCGTGCGTAGCGGTTACGCACTTCGGCTTCGAGGTTGTAGGCGGGTTGTGATGTCAGTTGCATTGGGATCTCCCTAGGTCATGCGGGGGCTAGGCTGGTTTCAATTAAGGGGTGCGTAGGGCACCGCTACAGCCGCTACCTTGTCCGGCAGTGCAGCCGTAACAGTGTTCGGCGACGCGGATGAGTCGTTTTTCAAGATCAATGTCACGTAGTTGAGAGAGATGAACCGGTTTTGGTGACACACCCAGCGGTAGTCCCAGCATCTGGTTGAAGTCGCAATCGTAGACATAGCCCTGCCAGTCCACGGAAACGAGATTCCGGCACATGACAGCGTCGAGATTTTCATCGTGGTGAGCATCACGCAGCAGTTTCATATAGGGCTGGAACTGTCCCTTTGACACCAGCGTGCTACCAAAGCGTTGAATGGGCATATTTGCAAGCACCAGCAGTCTGGAATAGACAATGCCGTACTGCTCGTAGAGATGGCGATGGTAATCCGCTTCCAGTGCCTGCTGCGGCGGCGGCAATTCCGGACCTTGCGGGTTGAACACCAGGTTCAGCGGTAGCTCCGGTCGGCTGCCATAACCCAGTGCATTCAGTTTGCGTAATCCCTCGATGCTCGCGTGATACACACCTTTACCGCGCTGTCGGTCGACGTTCTCTTCGAGATAGCAGGGGAGGGAAGCGGTAATTTCAACCTGATTGGCGGCAAGAAATTCTGCAAGATCCTCATAGCCTGGTTCGCTTAGAATCGTCAGGTTGCAGCGATCGATGACCCGCAGGCCTTGTTTGCGGGCATCTTTGATGAGCAGGCGAAAGTCGGGATTCATTTCAGGCGCGCCACCGGTCAGGTCCAGGGTTGAAACACGCTGGCGTGCGGCGAAATCGAGCAGCAATTCCATGGTTACCCAGGTCATGGCCTCGGTACGCTTGGGTCCGGCGGCAACGTGGCAGTGGAGACAGGATTGGTTGCAACGGTAACCGAGATTGGCTTGCAGAGTTTCGAGCTGTGCCCGACGTAGCGGTGGAAAATCGGTATCGACCAGGAGCGGTAAAGTGGCAAGCATATAATCCTCATCCCATCTGGAGTGTATCGTTAGGTACAGTTCAACATTCGCAGTTCATATGTGCCTCAGCTATGAACATTGGTCGCTCTACGTTCGGATTCCTTACAAACTTTCTCGGCGAATGAAAAATTCGTAATCGGTGTACCCCAAACCTTGAATATCAATTACTACCAGGATTTGTAGGTATATCGTCCCATTACTCGGCGATGACTCCTGTCGAGCCATAACCGAATTCTCCCCGCCACTCTCCCGCAAGGTAATCAATGCTCAACCATTGCGGGACGAAAGCGGCTGGATTCTGGACGGGAGTCTCCGTGAGTTGCGGCGATGTACCTGTTTCGCTCAGGGTGCAAACGCGGGTCACGATGGGATGAAAACGCAGCACGAGGCCTTGCGTAGCTGCAACCTGGGGTCGCCGCAGAATTCGGAAAAAATCGTACGCTAAGGCCAATGCTTCTCAGGTGCTTGGGATAACCGGCGGTTTCCGATAGCCTCCACCGCATGAGTCCTCAAAAGAACAAACCTTGCGCCGTTTTGGTCCGGCCTCG
>JBGSOE010000194.1:0-5771 GCA_041739295.1 Thiohalobacterales bacterium
TAACCCTCTCCCCGCAAGCGGGGAGAGGGGATACCCCCTCTCCAGCCGCGGCGGGATAGGGTTTGGGTGAGGGTGGCGAAATTATCAAGTCGAGCCTATGTATGTCATGCCATCATGTAATGCTCAATAATTTGCCTATTAACCTAAGGAACCTCTGATTAATTCGCTGAAGCGGCATCTGCCACGTTGCTGCCAGTCTCAAAATACTCATTTACTCTGTGTAAACTCCGTTTTTTCACCTGTCCGCGCCTTGCATCTGCTCGCTTGATCAAATTAATCAGAGGTTCCCTAAAATAATCATTTCAGCCACGGAAGCACACGGAAGACACTGAAACACAGTACATTCCTGAAGCGACTATTCACCACCTAGCTGGTGATGGCAGTACCTGCGTGAAGCTTATGATCTTATCCGTGTTTTTCCGTGTAATTCCGTGGCAAATGCGGTTTATAGGATTAATGAAATATAAACGCCCGAGTCATAGTTTCGATTGTAGGCGATCGTGGCGCTTTACTATAGCTGGCCACCTACTCTGAGTTACGTTTGACGCTCGAAACCTCAGCATGCCGGTATGGCAAATCAGGGGCGCCCTCTAGGGAACCTCTGATTAATTCGCTGAAGCGGCATCTGCCGCGTTGCGGCCGGGCTCAAAATACTCATTTACGCCGTGTAAACTCCGTTTTACTCGGTGCTACGCACCTCGCCCTTCGGGCCGGCTGGCGCCGTTCTCTCCGCTTCGCTTCGAGTCGCCCGTCCGCGCCTTGCATCTGCTCGCTTGATCAAATTAATCAGAGGTTCCCTAGGTGATTTTATATCGGGCGGGCTTTGCGGATCTTGCAGCTGGCCATTTCGAACAATACTGAGGCTATCAATCACAACAACACCACATCTCCGCACACACGTGTGCAGCAGGTTATTTTATACAGTTACATTACGTCAGTCAGATACTCTGTCTTTAATGCTTTCAAGTTGATCCGAATCATTAAACTGAAGCACCTTCTTTACGCCATTATGCATATTGTAAATCCAGATCTGGCCGTCTGTGCTTTCTGGCTGACCACACTTTGCCAGCACATCGCCCTTCATAGCTGGAACATCCAGATCATCTTGGATATACACACCATCGCAGGATATCTCATTGGCTAAGGCAACATTGCCCGCAGTGAACGAAAACATGATGGCGATTGAAATGATTTGTATACGCATACACCCTCCAAGTATCAATAGTCGCAGACACGTCCTACGGCGCAAAGAATGTGTGCGTATCGCTAACGTTGTCGGCACCGAATTCCAATATGACTCTCTTTTTGAGTTCACCGTAATAATCCATCGCTGCATTATCGGGCTGAACTGGTACATCTTCAGAGAAATGCAGCGCTGTTGTCCTGTCACTTTCGCGAATATGCACGTCGATCTGTACAGACGCGTTATCAGCTATTGTAAATAGCATTCGGTATTGCCCGTATTCTTCGATCACCTGCACGTATTGTCCCGTTTTTGCATCCGATTGAGATTGCTGTACGTAACCGAGATCTTCGAGCATGGACGTTATTTCTGACTGCATACTGCGCGGATCGACCACATCACCGAGGGTAATTGTTAATACCCTTTTACTCTCTGAGGTGGATGCAGCAGTCGCATCAACATGTTCTTGTTCCAGTTCATCCGGATGCGCTACGTTTACATGATTCGGTACCGGCACTGCGGATATCTGGGTAACGGGTATAGTCCCACCATCCGTCAGCATAGCAGTGACACCTGCACTGGGAATTACCGCTAGGGCGAGCGAGACTTTATCTTCAATCGGCAATGCTGACCTGGTCTCCATGACAAGGAGGTCAATAGCACCTTGCTTGAGTAGAACCTTGGCAATTGATGAGCGGTTATAAAAATCGATGTTGCGCGAAAAAATCACAAGCTGATTATCAAACTGTACGGCTGGTACGCTTTCTTCTGGTTTGAAAGCCTGCCAGATTTTCTCGAGCGTAGTACTATCGCCAATATAGCCGTAACGGGAGTTTTGCTGCCCCACTGGAAAACGTTCAAGCGCCGTTACAGGGTAATCACCTTGCCATGAATGGAGAATAGTTACCTCCACGCTATTGGGCTCGGCTGCAACCGCGTTCATGCAATAGAAGATCCCAACTGAAACCAGGCAAAGTAGAAAAGTAAAAACGGAGCTCACTAGTCGAAGGAAGAACTGATTTATAGATATTCCGTCATTCCGGCGCATACCGGACAAACGCGCAGAGCGCGTTGAATGTCGATATGGCGACACCCTGGGCGAGCGAAGCGCGTCATCCACGGCATTCGACGCGCTGGATTCAGGTATGCGTCCGATTGACGAATTAATCAACGTTCCACTAAGCATTGCCACCTCATTCCTGTCGTCAAAGCCGGTTTTAAAACGGCATGCTTCGACCGAGCATGTAGGCTTATTGCATATTAATCTGATGAACATGCGCAGACCACGCCGCTCGTGGCCACTATGCAGATCATTAAAAATCTCAGCCAGAACGCAGCACAGTTATTCCAAAGTGTTGCCACGGCGATGACGATGCATGTCGCGATCAACGGTAATCACAGCATAATCAATACAATCATCGCCGTAACGTATATCCATCTTCGGACGCTGGCGCCCATTTGTGCCACGCCTACTGAATATTAGAACGTGAACTGCGCACCGATAACAGGACCATCAACGGTTAGGTCATTCATCAAGATGCCGACATTGTCATTGTCAAATTCATAATGCAAATAGCGATAGCCTGCAAAGACCTGGCCCCAGCCCATCTGGTATGCCGCCACGGCAACTGCATTCACAGTGGAATCGGAATCGCCGGCACCGGCATCCAAGCGATATTGAATGCTCCATTGCTTATCAATATTTCTCACGCCCGCAACGCCAATGATGCCGTCCCAGTTACTTTCCGATTCAGATATACTCCGAGAATGCGTTGTCACGATCCCGGTCAGATCAAGCTGGACATCCACGTCCATTGATAGGTAGCGGGCACCAGCCAGCAGGTTTACCCGGTCTGTTTCGGTATTCAGGATTTCGTAACCCACCCCAACATTGGTAATCCACGATTCCAATTGAACGGCACCCCTCACGTTGACGGGAATGTTAAAGGGACCTGCGGGTACATTTTCGGTCCAGCCATTGCTGCCTGATATTTTCACGTAACTAGGATCGGTCATAAACGCCCATTTACCATTACGCGCGGACAAACCGCCCATGAAGGCCATATCCAGATTGTCCCAGATGTCACTGAAGCCGATATCGACATCACCGCCGCTACTGGTTTGACCACTGATACCAGCCGCCCATAAATAAATCTGGGCATCAATCGTCCAATCGTCCATCCCGGCTGCGCTGACCATCGGGCTGAGCGCGAAACTTGCCACGCCCATACATGCTGCCACCGGCAGTAGAGACACTTTTGATAACATGGAATTGAATTTCATATAGATATCCTCTCGTCCTTAGACTTCTGTTCAATTCGCCAACATACCCGATAGAGGCCGCTGATAAATGAGACGCCATATTCAAAAAAATCTTTGTTAGTCAGCCGTTAAATAGCAGCAATCAACGCCACACATCAATTCGCGCATATATACTAAGTAACCCAGCCAACTGGGGCTAGCTATTTCTAGGGAACCTCTGATTAATTCGCTGAAGCGGCATCTGCCACGTTGCAGCCGGGCTCAAAATACTCATTTACACCGTGTAAACTCCGTTTGCTACTCGGTGCTACGCACCTCGCCCTTCGGGCCGGCTAGCGCCGTTCCCTCCGCTTCGCTTCGAGTCGCCCGTCCGCGCCTTGCATCTGCTCGCTTGATCAAATTAATCAGAGGTTCCCTAGCTGAATGACGGGCACTTAGGTATGCCATCCACAAGCTTCCAACCGCTGATCAACCACCCTAACCCTTATACACCTGGCTCCGGATTATCCCGCAAGACCCGAATTTCAAGGGGTCGACTGCTATCCAGATGAACATCCCGCTGAGGGAACGCGATCACGAGCCCAGCATCATTGAATTTCTTATTGATAGCCTTGTGCAGGTCACTGACTGTTGCAATGCGGTAATCCATATTTTCAACGAAACAACGCAATTTCAGTGACAAGGCGTTATCGCCAAAGGCATCAAAAACAACGGATGATGGCGGATCATCCAGAATTAGCGGATGTTCATTAGCTGCCTCAATCAGGAGTGCCATGGCCTTTTCGACATTACTGCCATAAGCCAATCCGACCGGGATGACGATACGCGTCAGCTGATCAGTGAGTGTCCAATTCAATAATCGCGCGGTAATGAACTCCTTATTGGGAACCAACAGTTCTTTACCGTCCCAGTTGCGGATTGTCGTAGCTCGGATCTGAATACGTGTGACGATACCGTCGGTATCACCAACGGTGACGGTATCGCCAACTCTAATAGGTCGTTCGAAGAGAATGATAATGCCACTGATGAAATTCGCCACAATCTCTTGCAGACCAAAGCCGATACCCACACTAAGGGCCGCGACCAACCATTGAATCTGCGACCAGTGCGCACCGATATTGCTTAAGGCAAGCAGCGTACCAATGGCGGCAATGGCGTAGCTCGACAGGGTGGTCGCTGCATAGCGTCCGCCTGGACTCATTTTCAATCGCTGCAACAGGCTTATTTCAAGCAAGGCTGGAAAGCGCTTCGTTGATAAAATCGTAATGATGGCAATGACCACCGACAGGCCGACATCTGCCAAGGTGATAGGGACTTGCTGCCCCTGACCTGCAACCATGTCTGTGCTGTGCCAAAGCGTTACATTATTCAAAATACCGAACGCCGGAAGTACCTTCGACCAGATTAGCCAGACAGCCAAAATGGCGATTATGCTCAAAATCATGTTCAGCAGCTTGAGACTGTCCTCGCTTAGGGCATCCAGATCGATCTCGGGTTCTTCCAGCTGATCTGAAAATGCTTCACTGCCCGCCGGTTTAGTTGATTCGGTATCTTCCTTGATGCGAGCAGCTTCACGTCGCTCGATAGCTGCTTGAAAAGCGAGCTTTCTGCGTACCAATAACAGCCAGCGTATAACCAACTGTTGGACGGTAAGTAATGCCAAAAATAACCAGAGCGTGAAGATCAGACTCTCAGTCAAGACACCTGCCGTATACAGGTAGCCGATCATGGCCATTCCCGCCAACACCAGCGGCGTGGTCACGGTAACGATCAGCCAGACATAACGCAGACGGGATATCAGACTCTTGGGGTGACCATCCATGTAAGGGCGCAGTACGCCATTCCGAGGGTCAAACAGCCTATAGAAAAACACTGTCAGCGATATTAGAACAATACACAGTGTTAACCGACCAAGACCTCCTCCCATTTTTGGCAGATCATAAGAGAGCAATAACAAGGTCAGAAACCCGGCCGGCAGCAGGATAAATTTCAGCCGCGTAAGACCTCGCCGTAAGCGCTGCAGGCTTTGCTCGGACCAATGAAAATGCGCCGCCGCCAGACCGCCGGGCGCGCACAAAACGTAAAAACTGGTGAGAAAGAAGCCTGTATTAGCAACCCAAATGAGTGCTCGCGACAATGGCCTGGAAAACTCGCTAACCTCTGCAGAATGCGCTAGCAATAAGCCGATCGACAGGGATAACAGTGGCCAGGGAGCTGCCAGTAACAACGACAAAATGAGCGCCTGGAAGGTGAAAGAAAAGCTGTCGGTTCTGATCTTCTTAATCTTTTTACCTGTCTCCAGGAGACTGGCGTTCCATGTTTTTCT
>JBGSOE010000212.1:0-6274 GCA_041739295.1 Thiohalobacterales bacterium
GGCGCTGGCCGAACAGCGCGGCGAAAGCTTGATGCTGTGGGATCAACTCAGCCACCAGATCTACGCCTATCTGGACAGCATCAGCCTCGCCCAGGCCGTCACTTCGAAAGACGGCGCCGGCAAGTTAGTTGCAGGTGCCCTGCAGCGCAGCGCAGCCTGAAACGGGTGCGAGGCATGCGCCTCTGATCCAAAACTTCTCCTCCCTTGACGCCGGGCTGACAACCCGGCATTTTTTTGTCCGCCTGTTTACAATGCCGCGATGATAACCGACCGCGGCACCCTCATTTACGCAGTACGCGATGACGAAGGTCTGATTGAAGTCATCGATCATGATGGTACGCGATCGATGTATTTCGGGACCCAGGCACGTCAAAGCAGCATGCTGCTCTATGCGCCAGCGACGCTTGCCTTGGAATACACCCGCAGCATGCTGGCTGGATTGCTGTTCCAACCGCAGCCACGGCGGATATTGATGATCGGTCTCGGCGGTGGGTCGCTGGCACGTTATCTCCTGGCCCGCTTTCCAGCATCACAAATTGATTGTGCCGAGACGCGCACTGGCGTCGTCGATATGGCCCGCCGCTATTTTCAGCTACCGGAAACCGACCTGCTGCGGATTCATATTGAGGATGGCGCAAAATTTCTACAGGATGCACCGGATCGGCATTACGATCTGATTTTGGTGGACGCCTACGACAGTGGTGGCGTACATCCTAATGTATGCCCCAGCAGCTTCCACACCGATTGTCGCCGCGTGCTTACCGAGACAGGTGTTCTATCAATGAATCTGTGGGCCACACCAGGCTCACCTTTCAAAACTATTCTGACAGACATGCAACAAGGCTTCGACAGTCAGGTATTACGATTACCCGTTGAACAACGTGCCAATCTGATCGCGCTCGGACTATGCACACCGCACAGCCGTAAAGATCTCAAAGCGCTGCGCGAACCGGCACGTGAAATGATGACACAATATGATCTGGATTTTCCGAAAATGCTGCGCCGGCTGGAACACTACAACAGCGGTCTGATGCGGCGCATCATCAACATGCATATGCGATGACACATGAGGGAAACTCTGACAAATCAAGTGGCGCCCTAGGCGGTGAACTCACCCCGAAAATCAAAATTCAACGACTCATCCGGTGCCTGCAGAAAATTACCCTGAATGAAATGAACGCCACACTGCCAAAGCACCGGCAAGCTTGCTGCATCTTCAACAAAACCGGCAATCACCATGGCGCCCGATGCTTCCGCCTGCCGCAGAATGCTGCGTACACTGTCCCTGTTAGCCGGCTTACGCACCAGATCGCGCACGAATGATCCGTCGAGTTTAACGTAATCGACCGGCACATGATTCAGCAATTGACAGGAATTCAAGCTGGCGCCGAAATGTTCCAGCGCAATGCCACACCCCAGACCGCGCAAGTGAGTGAACAGCGTTCCCGCAGCAAGCAACGAGGTTGCCACATCGGCTTCCGAAAACTCGAACACCAACTGCCGACCATTCACTCCTGACTTCGCCAGGGTTTCTTCAATCCATGCGGCCAGTGTCGAATCGTTAAGCGATTCAGCAGACAGCTTCAGGAAAAACACCGTGTTGCTACCATGACTGGCCTTGTATTGCACCGCCTCCACGACATGATTTAACACCCAGCGGTCGATAGCGAGAATCAGTCCTTCCTCGCGCGCCACCTGGAAGATGCGACCCGCAGGGACCTCGCGACCATCCGGTGCTGCGGCGCGCAGCAGTACATCGTAACGCTCGGTAGGTTTACCACGCAGGCTGCCAATCGGCTGATAAAGACAATAAAAACCATCATTGACCAGCGCCGCGTTCAACAGTTCCACACAGCGTGCATGCAGCTCACGTGTTGCCAGGTCATCGACGGCTTCGCGATGCATTTCGACCCGATTACCACCGGCGTCGCGCGCGAGATCACAGGCCAGTGCCGCTGCGCTCAGCCAGTCCTGTGCTAGCGAATAGTGCGCAGTCAAAGGTGACACACCGATACTCAGGGTCATCGGTACCGAGTCATGTTCAGTGGAAAAAACCCCGGCTGCGATCTGATCACACAGCGTTGTAGCGGCATCTCGCGCCCGCAAAGGATCCATATCCAGCAATAACGCGCAAAAACTACCATTGGAGAGATGCGCCAAGCGGCTCGCGTGATACAGGCGCTCTTTTACGCGCGCGGCCAGATCCGCCAGCAGCAAGTCGGCCTCTGACAAACCCAGCCTGTCACGCAGTGCGCGGTATTGATCGACTTCCATATACAACAATGCCGCGTTGAGCTGCCCGCCCTGCAGCTCGGCCAGATGTTGATCGAGATAGCCGAGTAAAGCACGCTGATTCAACAATCCGGTAAGTGGATCCTGTTGACTGAGAAATTGAATCCTGTGCGTCAGCGCACGCGCTCGACCCACCCGACTGGAAACCGCTGCAACCAGCTGCTCAGGCTGGATAGGCTTGAGTAGAAACAGATCGGCACCCTGACTCAGGGCCGCATTGTGCTTGGCGGGGTCTGTCTCGCTGGAGACGATCAGAATCGGCAGCGTACAATGCGCCGGATCTTGACGGATCAACTGCATCAATTCGATGCCTGTGCATTCGGGCAGATACAAATCCATCAGTATCAAGTCCGGCTGAAATTCATGCAGCTCCTTGAGAATCTGCAATGGCTGAGTCAACACCCTGGTGACAAGCCCTGCCTGCTGCAACACCAGGGAATAGGTACTGGCAAGCAGCTCCTCGTCCTCGACCACCAGCACTTTGTAGGTGGTCGCTTTACGCTCTAACAGATCATCAATGCGCCGGAACAGTTCATCGAAGTCCAGCGGTTTGAGGAAATAGCCAACACCACCGGCCCGCACCGCAGCCAGACGCGCCGCCAAATCACCGCGTGCCGACATAAACACCACAGGAATCTCACTGCCAAATTCCGTGCGCAGTTTGGTAGTCGCGTCGATACCGGCCAAGGGTCCTTCTGTCAGCATCACATCCATGAGCAACAAATCCGGCAATTGCTGCCGCAATGACTGCTGCAATTCGGCAACTGTCGAAAAACAGCGCACTACATAACCCTGATGACTAAACCGCAACAACAGCATTTCCGCCTGTTGCTTATCGTCTTCCAGCACATACAGACGGCGGGCGACGTTGGCAGATGACCGGATATCTCTTGAATTCACTGCTACTGCCCGCGCGTCACGCATGGCGGGCGAATACTGCTCCGCCGCCTGTAGCGCCAGGATGGTTCTCGCGAGATGCTGCAGTATACCGTTGACCCGACCACGCTCACCCTCAACTGGTGGTGACTGTCGGTTCTGGAACATTGCCAGCTGCTCATCCAGATCCTGCGCAACCCGGGTGATATCCGACTGCGCATGGTGTTTGGCGGCGGCCAGGATGTCATGCACCAGTCGACGTATCAGTGCAAGAACCTGTGAATCCCATTTCACAAGCAGCAGCTTCTGCCACAGTGACTGGATATGCGTCAGCTTGCGCGGCAATTCCCGTATATAGGCTTGGCTGTCATTCATAAGATGTGTGTTTGGGCATGGACTACTCCCAGGATTACCTTGAGAATTTTTTCTCCGATAGATATCAACCTAGCCCTATCTTACTGCACAGAAAATCCTGTTAAGGTGCCTCAGATCAACTCGTCATCTCCTAGATTAGCGCGATCTCGGCGTTGATTGCGCGTCTATTTACGCTGCAGTCATCGCTGTATTTCCGAGCGCGCGCTCCGTACACTTGCCAGCCATTTTAATCACTAGCACACATTATGCCGCTGCCGGACCTGATCGCCTTTGTCTTGCTCGCCGGTCTGGGCAGTTTTGTCCAGGCGTTAAGTGGCTTCGCGCTGGGGCTGATCGTTCTCGGCAGCGTCACGCTGTTGCATCTGGCCCCAATCTCTTTCACCGCCGCCGTTATCAGCATGATCTCGCTGGTGAATGGTGGTTGGGTGCTGGCAAGGCACCCGGTCGCCATCGAATGGCGCAGCGTCCGCTGGACCATTCTCGGCCTGGTACCCGCCGTCGGTGTGGGGTTGGCGCTGCTGGCCAGACTCGATAGCGATTTACCGGATCTCCTGCGCCGCCTGCTAGGCCTGGTCATCCTGATCGCCGGTGTCATGCTGATGTTACGGCCACACCCACATACACAGCCCTCGGGTCGTATCAGCACAATAATAAGCGGTGTAGCCGGTGGCCTGCTCGGTGGCCTATTCAGCACCGCCGGGCCACCCGTGGTATTTCATCTCTACCGCCAACCCTGGAGCCTGGCCAGTATCCGTTCAACGCTGCTGACCATCTTCGTACTCAGCACGTTAGTACGCATAAGCTGGCAGAGTGCGCGCGGCGAACTGCTCTGGTCGATGATCGAAGTCGCCTTGTATTGCACCCCGCCGGTGCTGCTGGCCGCTCACTGGGGTGCATTGCTCGCACCGCGGATCGCGCCGACGCGCATGCGCCGCTTCGCCTTTGCACTGCTGGCCTTGACCGGCGTTGGATTGCTGGTGCCTGCGACCTCGCCCACAGATGTGGTTAAACTAGCGAACCCGTCCAGCCAAGGTACCCCCGATGCAAGGCGATCTACTGCAACTCTATCCGCCACCGACCGACAGCCTGCCGTTGACGCGGCTGTATTTGGATCACCCGCTGCACCGCATCGCTGAATCAGCGGAGCCGCTGGTTTACAGTAATTTCGTCACCAGCCTGGATGGCCGCATTGCCCTGCCACGTCTCGACCAGGAAACGCGTGGTGTACCGCCCGCCATCGGCAGCGCGCGTGATTGGCGGCTCTATCAGGAACTGGCCGCGCAATCTGATTTGCTGATCACCAGTGCGCGTTACTTCCGCCAATTTGCCGAAGGCGTAGCCCAAGACAGCTTGCCCGTAGGTCCCGGCGATGCCTTCGCAGATCTGCGCCAGTGGCGTCTCGACCAGGGCTTCAGCGCGCAACCCGATGTTGCAATCTTCAGCGCGAGCCTGGATATACCGATCAGCGCGCTGCAGGCTTACAGCGAACGCCAGCTGCATGTGCTGACCGGCACCAAGGCAGATCCACAACGTATCGCTGAACTGCGTGCTGCTGGTGTATCGGTACATATAGCCGGTGATAACACTTCCGTCGATGGCGCGCGCGCCATCGCACTACTTCAGAGCCTGGGCTATCGGCGCATTTACGCGGTCGCGGGACCCTCGGTGTTCTATACCCTGGTGCGGGCCGGCGTCCTGCAGCGCCTGTACTTGACCATGGCGCACCGCATACTCGGCGGAAAGGATTTCGATACACTGGCCTGGGGCGCGGAACTGAACCCCGCGCCGATCATGAGATTACGTACGCTGTTCTACGATGCCTACGCTCCGGATGATGCCGGCCAACTCTTGGCGTGCTACGAGATTGAGCCGGTCACAGCCTGACCTGTCAAGAGGGAGCGTAGGGTGTCGGTGAGCGCAGCGAACCGCACCATTCGGAGGTTTATATGGTTATGTGGTGCGGTTCGCTGCGCTCACCAGCACCCTACCTGATGAAGATCTATTCAATCCCCGCCTCGTAAGCGCGCTGCGCCGTCAGTGCCGCGCGCACCCGCGCCAAGGGCACAACCGCACCTCGATTTACACCTTCGCAACGAGACGCTTCGGCATGCCAGGCCGCCTTGCTGCGCAGCAATTCCGGCCAGAACGGATAGGTTCGACACTGGGTCGGGCGTACCGCATAAACGCTGCAACGACCCTCTGCATCCAGAAAACTGCATCGGCCATCCGCATTCAACGTCACGGTGAGTTCCCCACTGTCCAGGCGCTGCAGATACCGCCGCCTGAACCAGGCAGCACTCAATTGCAGCACATCGCGAATACGCTCCGCCTCAACGGTACTCAGGAAGACATGATAATCGCCACCGCCAGAACAGCAGCGACCACACTGGGTACATTCAAAACGTAACGGTTCGGTTGTACAGAACATATTATTGATTACCCATCGGGATGACACAAACTCCCCTCTCCCCAACCCTCTCCCCACAAGCGGGGAGAGGGGATAGCCTCGATTGGCACGTACTTAGCCTCTCAGATGACACTGGCAGTGTTATACATCTTAGCCACGGTATCCACGGAAGCACACTGGAAAAGGCATTTTTCTATGGTTATTTCCGTGCTCTTCCGTGGGGTCCGTGGCCATCTGTTTTGGTTTTGGGCTTATGTAAGTGCCATTCGGGATAACCCCCTCTCCCGCCGGGGCGGGAGAGGGTTGGGGAGAGGGTGGCGAAGT
>JBGSOE010000214.1:0-8774 GCA_041739295.1 Thiohalobacterales bacterium
CCCCCACCTCAACACGGACGCGTTTATGATCGGCCGTTACCAGCACACGCACGATCACACGCCCGCCGACCATTGAAAACTTCGCCGCATTGGATAATAAATTTGCCATAACCTGGGCGATACGCATGCGATCGGCATTGACATAAATATCTGCGCTCGGCGGCTCAAACTCAAAATGTACCTTGAACCGTTCCGCGTAACCCTGATTTTCTTCCAGGCTCTGTCGGACCAAGTCGACAATCGAGCATCTCTCCAACTGCAATTCCAGTTTACCGACTTCGAGTCTTTCAAGATCCAGAATATCATTCACCAGCTCCGACAAACGTTCACTGTTACGCGCGGCTATGTCTATCAATTCCGCAGCCGGTCTCGGCAATGATCCAGCAACGCCACCTGCCAACATACCGAGCGAACCACGTATTGCCGTCAGCGGCGTTCTCAATTCATGACTCACTGTTGCAATGAATTCTGATTTCAGACGATCCATCTTCCGTCGCTCAGTGATATCTCGCACGATGGCCACAAATAGCGGTTTTCCATCTTGTGGTATCACATACTGCAGAAAGATCTCGACCGGTATATCCACCCCATCTTTACGTCGATGCAATGTCTCGAAGGTTATTGACGGCACGCCCCCCTGCAGCATCGGAGCAATCAACTTGCGAAAGCGTTGCTCGGTAACTTCTGGCATGATATCAACAGGCGTCATTTCAATTAGCTCGTCACGCGAGTAAAGAACCTGATCCATTGCCCCCTGATTAACATAAAAGTAGTTAAATGTATCGGCGCTGAACATGAACACGCAATCCAACGTCTGATCCAGGATTGAACGAAAGCTGCGCAGATCATCTTCAAAGCGCTGACGCGCGGCCATTTCATTGAGGAGTTTTGTATTGGTAATTTCTAATTCAGCCGTGCGATCGCGTACACGCTGTTCAAGATCGTCACTGGCCTGACGCAAGGCCAACGTGCGTTGATTTACCTGATTGCGGAGTGAACGATTCCAGATCAGCACGAGCCCCGCCACCAGACTGACCAATACCAGACCGGCTAGAGCCGCATACCACAGCGTCTGCTCCCGCGCGCTACGCCCCTGACCCAAATGCACCCAGTGCGACAGAATTTCTGCCCGCTCTTCAGGCGTGATAAGCGTCAACCCTTTATCGAGTATCTGTACGAGCTCGGGCCAATCATTGCGCACTGCCAACGCCAAGCTGGCCTTATAGCCCGTCTCACCCGCAACGCGCAGATTGCTAATGCCTTCGCGTTCCAGGGTATAACTGACGATAGCCAAATTCTCGACCACCGCATCGGCCAAGCCAAAAGACAACTTGCGCAAGCCTGTTGTCAGGTCCGGCACCTTGTCGAGCTTGATTTTCGGCTGATCGGTTTCCAGATAATCCTGCCAGACATAACCGGATACCACGGCGACATGCATGCCATGCAGATCATCAAGCTTCAAATCGCGCGTTACATCGTCACGCACAATGATCACGCCGGGGAATTCCACCATCGGATTGGTGAACTGCATGTATTCGCGGCGCTGCGGTGTAGGCACGGCCGCACTCAACATATCGACTTGGCGCGACTTGGCCATTTCCAGTACCGCATCCCAGTTGTCCGTATGGACAACCTCGAACTCGATTCCCAGCTTCTCGCCCAGCAGTTTCAGCGTCTCAGCCGCGATGCCCTGGTATCCGCCTTGGGCATCAAAGAATTCCACAGGTGGGTAATCGGGATCAGGGGCAACGCGAATATGCGGGTGCGCCGCAAGCCAGGCGCGTTCGCCGGGGTCAAGCGGGTCCGCACCCAGGGCGAAGGCCGTTAGTGACCCCGCCAACAAGGCACCGGCCAAGCCTAGGCGCAGGTAGTTACGCGTCAGAACAAACATTGAAATCAGCAGTAGTCATCGCATTAGACTAACGGTGAGTTGGTCGAATGTACAACCCATCGCATCAGCAGTATGTCGATGGGTAATGGCGACTGCGACTGCACCCAACCTAGGCACATTGCCAAGCATTACTTAGGTGATTTCAGCGCACGCAGCCTATCGAGCAACACATCATCATCCCAGGCGCGACCACCGACGGCACGGTGCGTGATACGTCCCTGGGCATCGATGATATAGGTCGTTGGTAACCCGGTAACCGGATACTCTTCTATGACTTTGGCGTCCTTATCCAGCAATAACGGGAAATCCACTGAGTAGTCGGCGAGGAACAGGAATACCGTGTCCGCATCCTCACCAACATTCACGCCGAGAAACACAATATCTTCGTCACGCACCTTCTCCCAGCCACGCTGCATGGATGGCATTTCTTCACGGCAAGGTGGACACCAGGTCGCCCAGAAATTCAGCACCACCACTTTGCCAAGATAGTCAGCGAGTTTGTGTGGCCTCCCATCCAGATCCATCAACTCGAATGCTGGCGCGGCTACCGGCTTGGTTACGGCAGACAATGTTTGTGCGCCCGATTCTTTGGCAGCACTCTGGTATGCAGACAGACACAGCACCAGCATGCAAAGTAGCTGTAACAGACAGATGCGTTGCAATCTCATTCCACCTCCAGGATCGGTGGTGCATCCGCTGCGCAGTGAATCCCTGGAATAACGGCGGCATGTGTTTTACCGGATTGGCTCCAGGACAAAGCGAGATCGAAATGACTATCCGGCGGCAGACCAAACACCGACATGCCCCAATTGTAATCACCCGGATTGTAGCTCTGCCGGGTTGGAAACAATGCCCATTCGAAGGCTATGCGCGCCGGTTTGGCGATACCACGTTCAGCCCAGATCTTCGCCCAGTCCTCCCGAGTCTGCATAGACCGGGGCTCACCCGCGGCCTGCACACGCCACGCTTTCAAGTCATACTCCAGTGAGTCGGACGATGTTGCCGGTGCGGTGTTCCTGAAGATGGTCTGAAACACACAACTCTGCGCAATCAATTCCACATCCTCGCGCGAGAAGCCGCGTGCCAGGAAAAACCCCCGTGTCTGATCAGGATGCCGTTGCACCAACCGTACCGACATACCTGGTTCGCGCAATTCCCAATACGGCAGACCGGCATCTGCATCCTGGCCAGTTGTCACCTCCGCCTGCACGCAGGTTGCAGACAGCGCCAATGCACAGCAGCCTGCAATTTGATGCCGGGCAGTTATAATCTGTCTTCGTTGCATAGTGCTGAGCATAGTACATTATGCCCACTGGCAGCGTCGCTGCACTGGTCTGCATCCGTATAAATCCGGGAGCCACATCCGTACTATGAGACTTATTCACATGCAGGTTTATTCAAACGAACATAGCGCGCTACGCGGCGTATCCGTGTGGGTCGATGACGCCGACCCTGCTCAGGCACAGCAACTCGCGACTCAGTCCTTGGCCTCAGAAGGCTGGTCTCTCGCACACATCGACAGCAACACAGAGACCACGGCCGATGACTATTTTCGACCCTGCCCCAGCCAACAAGCCTTTATCCGCGCCCTGACCGCTGGCGTGAGCTGGCGCTTCGACAATGAGTAACCACGCCTGCGCGGAAATTAATCTGAGATTCCTTAGTTGTATTCATGATTCTTGAGGGAACGATAATGCCGACTTGGGTACAGATTCAGCCGCTCGCGGCGCTCACGGCTGGTATTCTGATTCCGACCATGCCGCGTCTCTTCATATACATCGTCGCCATATATCTCATTGCCATTGGCGCCGTTGGCTTGCTGAGACAGTGCATATCTAGAAAAATACTGCGCCCCAAAAAAACGTAACAATGACATTTGTCGTTCTTGCACCATCCTCTATCTCCCCCATTAGAGGTAAAGATACTCAGCGCATAATTGCTATACATTGCGACATAAGCTCATTGAGCAGACATATCGGCAACACTCGCAATAGCATCCTGGAGGTTATCGATGATACGCATTCATGTATCCATGAATTTCACCCACGAACCACTCAAGCGCACGCTGGTGTCTCTGTATCTCGATACCGATCCAAGCCACCCATTGGAAGGCAGCACTGATCGCAATGGGGTTGCTCAATTTGATATCGCTCCCGCCAGCGGCAAGATCGTGATTGCAGGTAGCACCCGTTACCACGGGCGGCTCGACGGCGATATCGAGATCGGTTTATGGTCGCTGACAGACAGCGACGCTGTGGATGAACGCGGCGCACCCGGCGTCGGCGGTGGCAGCACCGCCTATCCCAATATGAAGACGCGTGTACTCAATGTGAACAACCACGAGATACTGACCGACAGTGAGGGCTATCTGGTAGATCTCGCCGATTGGTCAGAGGATTTTGTGCGCGCCGAGGCTGCTCATGAAGGCCTGGAACTGACCAGCCAACATTGGGAAGTGATCCGCTTTCTGCGCAGCCATTATGAAGCGCATCAGGTTCAACCGAATGTGCGTGAAATCATCAAACATTTCCGTAAAATCTGGGGCGATGAACAGGGTAGCAATCGCTATTTACACGACATCTTCCCGCGCGGCGGCCCACAGAAGCAGGGCAACCGCTTAGCGGGACTGCTGCGTACCAAAGGCGAGCACTGAAGTTTCAATACACCCTAGGCAAACCCGGCCCCCGGGGGCATCCACGAAGAACGTTCGGGAACGTTATTTCGGGCAATCGCCGATGCGATGACCTTGCATCGTTTGGGTCATCTTCATGCCCCCGCCCGGTCCATTGCGCATCTCCATCTCCATACTGCCTTCGTAGGTATCGCCTGCGTAGGTAATTCTGCCGCTGCCGACCGTAACCCGGCCATCTTGCTTACACTCGGCATTCCAGGTAACGGTATTGCCCTCGATTTTATGATCAAGGCGCTGGCAATCCTTCGCGGACTTCGGATCCCGCGGCACCAGGTCTTCTTGCGTAATGCAATAACGCTGGGTCGTTGGCGGCGGCACCATGGGCATACCCGGCATGTTCATCGTGATAGTCGTTTCCCACATACCTGGCTGCATATTCAAATCGGCCTGTGCACCTAAGCTGAACAGCCCCATCGTGATCCCCATACTGATTTTTCTAATTAATCCTGAACGTTTCATCGCTTCTCCTCACTCAATAATGTGGTGGCGGCGTTTCCTCATCCCGCGAGGCAATCATGGAAGAGGCTGTGGCGCGCAGTTGCACCTCTAGACGCCTGATTGTCTCCGCCTGTTCGCGAATGAGCCGCTCCTGCTCGAGCAGGGCGCGGGTCATCTCATCCAGTGCCGCCTCCTGATGGGCGAGCCGGATTTCAACGGTGTCGAGTCGTGCCAGTACATCGATGTCGGACATAGGTAGGTTATTCGTCGTTATTTAGACCGCCTCGGAAGTGTAACGCAGCCTTATTGTCCGTGGTAACTGGACTTAATCAAGAATGCAGACATGTGCAGAATCAAGAGAGCGATGTCTCTGGTACCTATCTCAATTTTGTAGATAGGTTCTGGAAACAGTCAGAAATGGCCAGACTAACGTTCAGCCGCCAGCGGAATGTGCTCGGGCCAGAGACTGGGATCGATGGTGGCACGATAACCATGCCAGGTCGCATATCCGACCACGGGTATCAGTACCACGAGTCCAAGCAGCGCGGTCATTACACAGATTACCAATGTCAAAACAATGAATAGCGCCCATAGCAACATGGGCAGTTTGTTGTTCATGACAGCGTTAACGCTGGTTAACACGGCAGTAATGGTATCGACACGGCGATCGAGCATCATCGGCAGCGAAAACGCGCTAGCCGTGAAGACCAGCGTGGCGAACAGCGCACCCACCAGCGTCCCGATGGTGAGGAACAACGCCAGATCCGTTAAATGCGGATGCGCCTCCATCGGGAAGAACACGTGCACCATGGACCCTGCACGCGCCCAAAGCAGGAAAATTATCAGCAGAATCACAGAGTAGACCATTTCGCTGCCGAGATGCCGGCGCCCCTCGCGCAGGCAATAACCAATTTTGGGGCGTAGTCCACGCTGCAATTGGCAGCTGATGGAATACAGGCCTATGGCCAGCACCGGCGCAATAAAGACGAAACCGGACATGAGACTCAGAACCAATACATAACCACCCAGCTTCCAGGTGAAGAAGGCCAATACATAACTGAGCAGCAACAGAAAACTTCCGTAGGCGAGACTCACGCCCGGTGCACGCAGGAAATCCCGCCAACCAAGTTGCAACCAGTGCATCGGCGCACTCAAGGGTAATTGGCGACAGGGCGCGATGAAGGGTAAACCTTCCAGCTCGCGCTCCGTTTGCAGCGAAGGTTCGTCATTTTGATCATGGATATCTGAATAGGCCATGTTTCCCCCCGCTGCCGCTGCTGGTGAACACAGCCGCTCACGCGGCATTGAGTATTGTTATGATATTGACCATAGCCTATGCCAAAGGACTTGCAAGTGGCAGGGGATTCGCGCCTAGCGGCGCTGGTGAACGCCCGCTGCCAGTCGCATACCCTGCCAAATACTAACCGCACGCTGGAGAAACACTATGAGTGACGCCCTTAATTATTTGCTTGCCGCCCGCCCTGACGCCATCGGGCCATACTTCAAATTCCTGAAAGAGGCCGGCAAGCACCTTGATACTCGCACCCGCGATCTGATCTCGGTGATCACCAAGGTCGACGCGCAAACCGAGGGCGGGTTTCGCCAGTACCTGACACGCGCGCTGCGCAATGGTGCCAGCGCCAATGAGGTTATCGATGCCTTGCTGATGGCCTTCCCGACCTTAGGCTTGGCCAAAATTGTCTGGGCCACGGATATCCTGCTGGACATGGATATCCCGGAATTTCGCCCCGAGAACCTGTTTACTGAAGCAACTTGGCATTCAGTTGCGTCGCTCGACAGCCTGCCCTCGGGCGAGATCAGCTATCGTGACTGCGATGGACGTAATCTATATATCTACCGCGATGGCGATGCGTTGCGCGTGTACGACAGCCGTTGCCCGCATCAGGTCACCAATATCCCGCATCTGGCATTGGAAGGCACACAACTCACCTGCCCGAAACACCATTGGAAGTTCGACGTCACCACCGGTGCCTGTACCGCCGTCGGCAATCGCCCGCTCAAGCATTTTGAGCACAAGGTGGAAAACGGCATGCTGCACGTCTACTGGTAAGCCCATTAACTGCGCCGTACTTGACCGTCGTCAAGTACGGCGGTATCTGGGCTTGCTGCCCGGGCGCATGCAGGCTGACACTGAGAGGGTAATGTACGTGGCCGGAGGTAGCCCGCATGAAAATTCACCATCTGCTCCGTGCAGGGATGTTGCTCTGTGTATTTGCTTGTTCACCAGCCAAGGCCGATGTGCTGGTACTGGTACACGGTTGGTCGGCCGATGCTGATACCTGGTTACGCAATGGTGTCATCGCAGCGTTAGCGACACGCGGCTGGTTGGATGCCGGCGTGATCATGGCCGTACCATGGGGCACCGTTTATCTTCCTGCCTACGGCGATAATGCCGACCGCAAAGTCTATCGTGCACAGCTAACGGCCGAAGCGCCGTTGCAGTTTCAGGCAACGCAGTTGCAGGCAGAACTGCAGACGATTCGCCAGCAACATCCCAATGAACCTATCACTCTGGCAGGCCATTCCGCCGGCGGCATTGTTGCAAGACTGGCGTTGGTGCGCCCGCAAACACCAGCAGTGCAGGCACTGATTACATTAGGGAATCTCTGAACAAGTGCTGATTCCAGTCGCATACACTCTGTTCAACGTGATGTTTGCCCTGAAGCGCCAATGTTTGGCACTAGAGCAGGTGTTTTATGGCATATTTTCAGGCCATTATCCGTTCATCAGGCGCACCTCGCCTGTAACCTCAATAATCGTCGCCGCGCCATGTAGAGATTCGACAGGGCAAACAGCGAGAACACTTGAGCGGCATTCTTGGCGATACCCCGGTAACGCACCTTCAGATAATGAAACTGACGCTTGACCACCCGGAAGGGATGCTCCACCTTGGCGCGGATGGAAGACAGGCGCTTGTTGCGCGCCTCCTGTTGCGCGGTCAACGACCTGCCGCGCGCGGCCTTGTCCAGCACGCCCCAGCGCACGTCGTTTTCACGCAGCGCCTGCCGGCGTTCCTCGCCCGCATAGCCCTTGTCGCCATAGACCACCTGCTCGTCACCGTGCAGCAGCTCGTCCATCACGTTGATGTCCGCTTCGCTGGCCGGCGTCACCACCACCGTGTGTACCAGCCCGCCCTTGGCATCGGCGCCAATGTGCGCCTTCATGCCAAAGTGCCAGTTGTTGCCCTTCTTGGTCGAGCGCATCTCCGGGTCGCGCTTGCGCTCGGCGTTCTTGGTCGACGGCGGCGCCGCGATGATCGTGGCGTCCACGATCGTGCCTTGGCGCAGCAGCAGCTTATGTTCCTCCAGGTAGTCCACCACCTCCGCGAAGATCTTCGCGGTCAGTTCGTGGGTCTCCAGCAGGCGCCGGAAGTTGAGAATGCTGGTCTCGTCCGGCACCGCCTCGTCGATCAACTCAATCCCGGCGAACCGGCGCATCGACTCCATATCGTAGAGCGCTTCCTCCATGCCCGGATCGGACAGCCCGTACCATTGTTGCAGGCAGTAGATGCGCAGCATCGTCGCCAGCGGCAGCGGCGGCCGGCCATTGCCCGTCTTGGGATAGCACGGCGCGATCAGTGCCTGCAACCGCGACCAAGGCACTACCTTGTCCATCTCGGCAAGAAACTTCTCGCGCTTGGTCGTCTTCTTCTTGGCATCAAACGCCAGACCGGCAAACGTTGCTTGTCTCATCCACTGCCTCGCAACACGATGTCTGTGCGCTTTATAACTC
>JBGSOE010000221.1:0-2115 GCA_041739295.1 Thiohalobacterales bacterium
ACGATGCCGCCGACGCCATGGACCCCGAAGGCATCCAAGGAGTCGTCATAGCCGCCCTTGTGCTTGAGCCAGACCGCACCCCAGTAGCAGGCAACCCCAGCGATAAGGCCGATGACCAGCGCGCCGGCCGGCGTGACGAAACCGGATGCCGGCGTGATCGCAACCAAACCGCCGACAGCGCCGGAGATGATTCCGAGGACGCTTGGCTTCTTGCGGAGCAGCCACTCGACGCACATCCACGATAGCGCCGCGGCCGCGGTAGCGATCTGGGTCACCGCCATCGCCATTCCCGCGGTTCCGTTGGCGGCAACCGCCGAGCCGGCATTGAACCCGAACCAGCCCACCCAAAGAAGCGAAGCGCCGATCAAACTCAGCGTCAAGTTGTGCGGCGCCATGTTCTCGGTGCCGTAGCCCAGCCGCTTGCCGAGTACGATCGCACAGACCAGGCCGGCGATGCCCGCGTTGATGTGAACGACGGTCCCTCCGGCGAAATCCAGCACGCCCTCTTCTCCGAGGAAACCGCCGCCCCAGACCCAGTGGCAGATCGGCGCGTACACCAGCAGCAGCCACAGGCCGAGGAAGATCAGCATCGCCGAAAACTTCATCCGGTCGGCGAAGGCTCCGGTGATAAGCGCCGGGGTAATGATGCCGAAGGTCATCTGAAAGGTCATGAACACCGATTCGGGAATGGTGCCGCTCAACGAGTCCAGGCCGATGCCTCTGAGGAACAGGTTGCCGAACCCGCCGAAAAAGGCGTTGAGGCTGCCGCCGTCGCCGAACGCGAACGAATACCCGGCAACCATCCACAGCACCGTCATCAGGCAGCAGGTGGCAAAACTCTGCATCGTTGTGGCCAGCACGTTCTTTTTGCGGACCATGCCACCATAGAACAAGGCTAGGCCCGGGACGGTCATCATCAGGACCAACGCGGTCGAGGTCAGCATCCAGGCGGTATCACCCGAATCGAGGGTGGCGTCCTGGGCGAGGGCGCCGCCGGCACTGGCGAAAAACATCATCAAAGCCAGTCCCAGGTGACCGGAGGAATTCACAACACGTTTCATTGTTTCGCTCTCCTAGATGTCGCAGTTTTCGATGTCGCCGGCCGGGGTGAAGACGCACGGGCTGCCGGCAGTGCGGTTTTCTTTTGCGCCCGACCCGATTGTCGTCATGACCTGTTCTCCCGAATGGCGGTGGAATCCTTTCGAAACCTCAGGCGGCTTCTCAACTTCCATGCCAGTTTCCGCAAAAAATGGATAACAGTCTGAAATTTTGCGGGAAATTGGCCGGGATGGATGGTCAGCGGGACACTGCCTGGAATTTTCCCTGCCCATGATTTGGGCGGAATTTCGCCAAATGGGCAAAAGCTGGGCAGACGGGCCAACCATCGACCCCCTGGTTCAAAGGGCGTCGGCGTCGGTCTCTCCGGTGCGAATGCGGACCGCTTTGTCCAGGTCCCAGATGAAGATCTTGCCGTCACCGATCTTTCCGGTCCGCGACGAGTTTTGAATGGCCTCGATAACGCTGTCCACCAGGTTGTCGTTGACGGCGACCTCGATCTTGAGCTTGGGGACGAACTGAACCGTGTATTCGGCGCCGCGATAGATTTCGGTCTGGCCTTTCTGCCGTCCGAACCCGTTGACCTCGGTGACGGTCATTCCTTGCACGCCGACCGCCGTCAGCGCCTCGCGCACGTCATCCAACTTGAAAGGCTTGATAACCCCGGTGATCAGCTTCATAGGTGCACTTCCTTTTGTGACGGATGCCGCCGCGCCCTGGTCGGATCCGGCATCGGGAAATCCGACGAAGGTGGACACGACCACCCGCCGGGATATCTTCACGAACCGTGCCAATTCGAACAGGGACGAAAGAACAGGTTGAAAAGCAGCGGTCCCTAGGGAAAGCTCCCGATCAATCAAGCAAGGAAGGGGCGGCAACGCGCTCAAATTCTAGGCATTCGAACAATGATGAACAAAAATGGTGCAGATCACTGGGCGAAATGATGAACGGGCGGGGGCAGCAATCATGACCGAAGGCGGCCGGCGGGGACCGGAACCAATCCGAGCGGACGCGGTGATCGTCGGTGGCGGCCTCGTCGGTGGCACCCTGGCTTGCGCT
>JBGSOE010000233.1:0-29156 GCA_041739295.1 Thiohalobacterales bacterium
CTTTCTTTGGCGAAGCAAAGAAAAGTACCTCGCCCAGCAAAGGGCGAAAGGAAGGCCGTGGTGTATCACTGGCCTCAAGCCAATAAGAAAAACCGTTGGGGTTCGCTGTGCTCAACAGACCTGACGGCTACCGCCACCCCCTCTCCCTAACCCTCTCCCGCGCGGGGAGAGGGGATAATGACCTATTCCCCCTCCTCCAACACCCGCTGATACACCTCAACATCAGCCTCACTGAAACAACACGCAACAATCTCCTCGAAGCGAGACTCGAACTCCCGCATCACTCGCACCGCAATGCGCGTCGCCGCTTCCTTCGGATAACCATACACACCCGTGCTGATGGCTGGAAACGCAATCGAGCGCACCGCGTTTTCCAGTGCGAGTTCAAAACAGCTGCGATAACAGGATTCCAGGAGTTCGGGCTCACTCTCTTCGCCGCCACGCCAGACCGGACCCACGGTGGATATCACCCACTTGGCCGGTAGATTGAAGCCCGGTGACAATTTGGCCTCGCCGGTCAGGCAGCCGCCGTGTGTACGGTTGTATTCCTTCAGCTGTGGCCCGGCAGCGCGGTGAATCGCGCCGTCGACACCGCCGCCACCCAGCAGCGACTCGCTGGCCGCATTCACGATGGCATCGACCTTGAGTTGAGTGATATCGCCTTGATGAATTCGGATCATGGTCCTTAGCCTCACTATCAGCATCGATAGAATGCTATCGATGAATCAACCATTACGGTTTAAGACTAGCATGCGTAGGCTAAGTTGAGCGAAAGCGAAACCCGGGTTTCACTCCGTTCAACCAAGCTACGGAGAAAGGGTTTTGATTTTTCGTCCCGTAGGCGCAGCCGAGCATCGCAGGGGCAATCGGGGGAAGCGTGCCTAGAGTCTGAGCCGGCCGTGATTTTCGGCTGGCGAGTCAGGCGCGCGCCGATTGCTCCGAGAAGCACAGGGTAGCCCTCGAAGAGGGGCAAGCCTTCGGGTCGCCTTTCTTTTGGGTACTTTTCTTTGGCGACACAAAGAAAAGTACCTCGCCCCAGCAAGGAGCGAAATAAAGGTAAGGAAACCCTGAATAATTCGTCATTCCGGCGCAGGCCGGAATCTATTGCCTTGAATCACATGGATTCCGGCCTGCGCCGGAATGACGGTTTAGTAATAAATCAGAAGTGCCGTAACTGTGTTTCACTGGCAATAATGAGAAACGCTATTGGGTGCAGTGTCGATGCGGCAGAGGCATACCCCTGTCGGACGCGGCGCTCCGCGCCTGAATCCGACCTACATCTCCGCGCTCAGAATGAAGGAAAGGTAGGTTATGGAGTACCCCGGGCAATAATGAGAAACGTGATTGAGGATAGTGCAGAGTTAATCGATGCAGAGGATAGGATCGATGCAGCAGAGGTATATCCCCGTCGGACGCGGCGCTCCGCGCCTGAATCCGACCTACATCCATCGCGTCCGGGATAGAGTGACAGTAAGGCTACTTGACCACCTTAAGCGATGGGCGGCTAACACGTGGCGGGCTGTCAGGACTGTCCGGTGGTGGCTGAGTTTCATCTTCGTCTTCGTTGAACATCATGCCGCGGCCATTTTCCTGGGCATAGATTGCCAACACCGCACCGATCGGTATGCGCACCTGCATGGGATTACCGCTGAAACGCGCATTGAATTCAATGCGGTCATTGAAGATCTGCAATCCGACAATCGCGCTCGGATTGATGTTGAGCACGATCTTACCGTTATCCACATACTGCCGTGGCACTTCCACACCGGCAGCCTCTGCATTCACCAGAAGATACGGCGTCAGCGCGTTATCCAGAATCCATTCATTGATGGCGCGGATAAGATAGGGACGGCTTGAAGTCATGTAACATCAGGTCCTAGGTTCTAGGGCCGAGGTGCCAGTAAAGTGCCGGATTGCCTTTTCTCGACCCTATTGAGCAGTACATGATGGCATGACATAGATAGGCTCGACTTGAGAACTTCGCCACCCTCTCCCCAACCCTCTCCCGCCCCGGCGGGAGAGGGGGTTATCCCCTCTCCCCGCTTGCGGAGAGAGGGTTAGGGAGAGGAGAGTCCGTGTCATCCCAATTGGTAATGATCAATAGTGTCCTGGATCACATGGATTCCTTACTAGGGAACCTCTGATTAATTCGCTGAAGCGGCATCTGCCGCGTTGCAGCCGGGCTCAAAATACTCATTTACGCCGTGTAAACTCCGTTTTTTTCGCCCGTCCGCGCCTTGCATCTGCTCGCTTGATCAAATTAATCAGAGGTTCCCTAGATACTCTCCTTCCGTACTCCCAGGTTTTGCATCGGCCATAAAGAAAACGTGCGGCCAGGAGGCCGCACGCTCTATAACCACTTAGCTTTAATTTCTATCAAAAACAGTAAACACACGTTTCAGCCATGCCGGACCTGCACCCTGTGTCGGCTGGACAATTCCAGGGCCGCCATATTCAGAGGCCGGCACACCGGTCACTGCCGTCACCCGACCCAGACCATGCGTACTGGTATCGATAACATTTGTCGCGAGATAGCGACGCAATGCATCAGTCGGATGCGCGAAGTTATCCGGCGCAACCTTCAGGAACAGCGGGCCACCATTGGCAAAACGAACCGGATCGAAGATGTTCGCCGGGTTCATCGGGAGCTGCGTTTGCCATGGACCATTGATGTTGAGCGGACGGTGACCAAACATATCGGTCGGTCCGGTCGTCAACTCGGTTCCCTGGATGTAACGCACATTGGTAGCACCGGAGGTGCGACATACTTCATCAATCGGATTACCGTGCGGGTAGCATGAAGCCAAGGTGTAAGTCGTGCTCGGATCCAGGTTGTGACCATTGATGGTGACGTTATCGATACGGCCCGCCGTGATGGTACGCGGGAAGTCATCGTTGAGCTCAACATCGAAGTGCATATTGCTGGTGAAGCCCAGGAACCAACCACCGCGCTGACGGTAGGGGTTCGGATCGAACACATTGCTTAACACGCCTTCCCAATGATCTTTCAGACGGCCACCGGTGAATTCCGCCAAAGCACCGGCAGCGCCGATCGGATAATAGTCATACAGATCGCCGACGGTGATGTCGCCGCTGAAACCATCGTCCGAACCTAACACAACGGTATCGAAGCGGAAGCCATTGGTTTGCGACAGCGTGTTGTCCATTGTCAGAGGCTTACCTTTGGAATCCGTTTGACCCAGGGACAGCGCCAGATCCAGGAAGGCATCGACCATGACGTTGTTGGCGACTTCTTCCAGTACATCGAAGCGTTCGATGCTCGGATTGGTATGACCCACAACAGTCTCCAACGGATCGCACAGCACATGACCCTTGCCGTACGGGAACGCGTTCGGACCGAAGGTGTGGCAGGTAAGATCCGGTCCGGCAACGAAGGTGCTACGCTCCTGGTCGATGATGGCCTTCATGGCGGGATCTTCGACCACACTACCGTCGGCTTCCATCAAGTCCCATTTATAGTCCGTGATATAACCGTATCTCACTTTCACATCGAGCCGACCCAGGAAACTGTCTTCGCCAGCCTCGGTGACAATGCCGATGTTCTGGCCGAACGGACCACGCTTGATGATGATGGGTTCCGGTGTACGCTCATGGGTGTGACCGCTGAACATAACGTTGATCTCGGGGAATTCCTTGGTCAACTGAACATTCTTAGCCAATCCCAGTTCCGACAGGACGACAATCAGCTCGGCGCCTTCAGCTTTCGCTGCCGCAATGTTCACGGGCAGTTCTTTGTAACCCATGGTGAATTTGAGGCCGGTGTTGAATGCCGCCGCCTGCTGTGGCACCACATCGCTGGTTATACCGATAATGCCGACCTTCTTGCCGCCGACCGTCTTTACGATGTAGCCGGGGTGGGTTTGTCCGGTAATGACCTTGTTGACTTCATTATAGTTGTACAGATTGATGGCAACCGTTGGGAAGTTGGCTTTGGTCACATGGCAGGTGGCGTAGGTCGTGACATTCAGGCCACCCGGCGTGGCGCATTGCTGATCTTCGTGACCCGGTCGGCCATCCAGATAAGCCATGGTGGTGCGATTGTTCGGCGCAAGAACAGTGGAAAAATCACCGGCTACGAAGCGCTGACGATACACGCGCGGACCATAACCAAAATCCCAGTTACCGGGCAGGAAGGCGTCGATGGCCAGCGCATTCAATGCCGGCATGATGGCGTCACCATTTGAAAACGTGGTCTCGGCACTGCCATGCGTGGTATCACCGACGGCGAGCAACAGACTATTCGGGTTGCTGGCGCGGACTTGTTTAATGAGCGTGGTTATCTTGGCGATGCCGCCGCTGTTGGGGTCCATTCGGCCGTCTGGAAAAATCTCCGCATGCGGCGCCAGATGACCATGCATATCCTGGAACTGCATGAGTGTGATGGTATCACCGCCTCTATCGCGATAACCCGCGTTGGCCAGTGGGCTGGTGAGCAGCAGCGCCGCAATACTGCTGGCAAGTATACTTGGCAGCAGATGTTGTGTTGTCTTCATGGGAAGTACCTCCGACGTCATTTATTTTCGATTTAACCGTTCTAAATCTGCATAACCGGCCAAGCCTGCCCGGGTGTCTAGAAATACCGGACATGGCAGCGTGTCTCTAGGCGTTATTTGCAGGTCTGGTAGGTTTCTTTCGTGGAGAAAATAAGTGGAATAGTTCTGGACCTGATGTCATCTAGGTACTTACAGCTCCCGCCGTCCCTTCTAAGGTAGAGGCGTTACCGATGACGTCACCATTACTGCTTTGGATCAACATGACCGCCGGGAAGCCGGAGTTGGCGCTGTGCGATCGGCTGGGAGACCAGTGTCGCATCGAGTCCTGCGATGACCCTGCCGGCCTGGGAAAAATAATCCTCAAGCTGACACCCTGCATTCTGTGCTTTGATTTCGATCACCCGAATCAGGACCAGCTCAATCTTTTGCAGAAGACCAAGCTGCAATTTCCCTCGATTCCGATCCTGATGTTTACCGAGGCACACTCGGCCGAGCTGATGATCTGGGCCCTGCGCACACGTGTGTGGGACTGTTTCATCAAACCCGTGAGTGCCGGCGAAGTCATACGCCGGTTGAATATCATGCTGCCTATACTGGCACCGGATTGCGGCCAGCGCGCACGCCCTGTGCTGATGCCACAACGCACACCGCTTGCCAGCGGCTATAACGACAATGCGACATCGCCCGCCTGCCGCACGCAACCCGCCCAACGGCATCTGCTGAAACATTTCCAGGAAAAGACTTCATTGGCGGACATGGCGGAACTCTGCGCCATGGACAGTTTCGAATTCAGCCGCACCTTCAAACGTGAACAGGGCTGCACCTTCCGCGAATTTCTGCAACGTGCGCGTATCGAGGCCGCCGCGAACCAATTGCGTGATTCCCAACACTCCGTCATCGACATCGCCGGCGCCGTCGGCTTCAACGATCCATCGCATTTCACCCGCCAGTTCCGCCAATACATGGGCGTCACGCCAAGCATCTATAGAAACACGGCTGGCCCGGAAGGCTATCCGCTAAACGGTTGAGCAGTGCGCTCTGGCATCTCTGCATCGCCGCATAAAATTCGGCCGGCGCAGCAGATAAATAACACTGATTTGCAAAGCGCAACAATGGGATCTATGGTGATGCCGTTGAGCGGGTTTATGGTTCGTGCCCGCACAACAGGAGGTTTACCATGTGCTACGAATTCTGGCATCACCAAGACAAGCATCAACAGCAGGAAGGCATCGCGAAACGCGTGCGAGACATGATCGAGAAGGCGAAAGCAGCGCCGCCCGCACCGAAGACAACCCGGCGACCAGCAACCGCGATTGAACAAGACATCGTTCCGGTCTGAACCGGAGATACCCCCTTTCTTCCACCCCGCATCTGCGGGAAATTTTTTTGATGGAATGTAGGGTGGGTTAGGCACGGGGTTTGTGCCGTAACCCAACAATCTAATGTAGGGTGGGTTAGCGGGGTTTCGCGTAACCCACCAGCTGTGCCGTTAGGCACACCTTTAGAGCAGGTATTGTGTCGCTGCGCGACGCTTGGTGGGTTACGCGAAAAGCCGCTAACCCACCCTACATCGACTCAACATCACCCCACCTTCGGCAGATGCAGCAAGGATTCCTTGATCGCCGCCTTCGGATAATCGAAATCCTCCAACTCCCCGCTGAAGTAACGGTCATACGACGTCATATCGAAATGCCCGTGGCCGGAGAGATTGAACAGCAGCGTCTTGGGCTCGCCGGTCTTGGCGCAGTCACGCGCCTCGCGCACCACCGCGGCAATGGCGTGATTGGATTCTGGCGCGGGCAATATGCCCTCGGTGCGCGCGAACAACACGCCGGCCTCGAACGTCTCCAGCTGCGGCACCGACATCGCCTCGATCAGGCCTTCGTTATACAGCTGGCTCACCAGCGCGGAATCGCCGTGGTAACGCAGACCACCCGCGTGAATGCCCGGCGGCATGAAATCGTGACCGAGGGTGTACATCTTCATCAGCGGCGTGAGCCCGACGGCATCGCCGAAATCGTAGGTGTACACACCCTTCGTTAACGATGGACAGGAACTCGGCTCCACCGCCACCAGGCGCACCTTACTGCCGGCCGCCTTGTCGGCGAAGAACGGAAACGCAATACCGCCGAAGTTGGAACCACCGCCGCAGGACGCGAACACCATGTCCGGATAATCATCGACCAGGTTCAGTTGTTTTCGCGCCTCTTCACCGATGATGGTCTGATGCAGCAGCACATGATTGAGCACCGAGCCCAATGCATAGTTGGTGTCCTTGCGCCCGGCCGCTTCTTCCACCGCTTCGGAAATCGCAATACCCAGTGAGCCCTGCGAGTCCGGATGCAGTTTGAGAATCTGCCGACCCGCCTCCGTCAACTCAGTTGGACTGGCGAACACCTCCGCGCCCCAGGTCTGCATGAGCGAACGCCGATAGGGCTTTTGCTCATAGCTGATCTTCACCATATACACGCGCACCTCCAGCCCGAACATCTGCCCGGCCAGCGCCAGCGAACAACCCCACTGTCCCGCGCCGGTCTCGGTGGTCAGCCGCTTGATGCCCGCCTGCTTGTTATAGAAGGCCTGCGCCACCGCCGTGTTCGGCTTGTGCGAACCGGCGGGACTGACGGATTCATTCTTGTAATAGATCTTCGCCGGCGTCTGCAACGCCGCTTCCAAGCGATGCGCGCGATACAGCGGCGACGGCCGCCACAACCGCAACACCTCGCGCACCGGTTCCGGAATCGGTATCCAACGTTCCGCCGACATCTCCTGCATCACCAACGCCTCGGGGAAGATGCCCAGCATCGCCTCCGGCGGCACGGGATTACCATCCGGCCCCAGATACGGCGCCGGCTTGTTCGGCATGTCTGCAATGATGTTGTACCAATGCGTCGGCATCTCCGATTCGGGTAGCAGGATCTTGGTCTGCATCGGCTGATCTCCTCGTTGGTGGTTTTTGAGTGCGGCTCCTCGTCGCGTCAAAGGATCATCCCACAGGAAACGGTAGCAGGCAGCCAGATTCTGGGCCGAAATTGATCTATGGCAGGTGGTGGGCGTAGGCTGCGGTGCAGGGGGGCGCGGGCTTGGGGGCTTGCGTGGGGATATGGGTTATCTGAACGAGCGGGCCCAGTACGAAATTCCTATAGGTAGTACGTGCGTACTAGGTACTGCGTACTATGACCTCTAATTCTAGTTAGATTTCGGATATGAATGAAATGCAGTTCACATTATTAATAGGGTCATTCGCGAGAGGCACAGGTGGGGTCGGTAGCGATATTGATGTGTTACGTATAGGTCATAAGAGAAGAGTCAAGCGACCTGTTAAGCTAGATTACAGTCTTCCCATATCGTATGTAGACTATGATCTTGATTCTTTCAAAAAGCTTTTCCTTGAGGGTTCACTTTTTCTATATCACGCATTTATGGAAGGACGGCTACTGGAAGGTGATATAAGGCAATGGAATAGACTAAAAGAAAGCTTCGTTGTTTCAGATAATTTTAGTGATTCTATTGAGGAATATCTTCAAGTATTAACTTACATCGAAGAATACCCGGAGTACGAACGATCGTCTGTTCCATACCTCTCGAACATCTTCAAGTGCCTTAAGAATATAGGGATATTTAGAATGGCCTCAATGAGGCGATATGATTTCGAGAAGGTTAATGCATTAATGGCAGGGTGTGGCTTGTCTGATCTTGATGCAAAGATATTAATCAAAGCAAACGCTGTATTTGAGCGAGCAACACCTACCTCACCTGCTCTATTGAAGGAGTTTGAATATTCCGCCATAGAGTGGAAAGAACGATTGAGCCACCAAATAACCAGGATGGCACATGATATCTGAACCAACAATGAAAAGGCTTTTAGCCGCTATCGATGAACCAAAATCGTACTGTTCTGGTGCAAAGCGGAAACAGTTGCAAGCAACATTCGACAAGTTGCTAGATGAATTGAGCATGAAGCTTTTTAATGAACCTTGCACTAACAGAATGGTTTTTAGGCAAAAAGTCAACTCGCAATCAAGCGTCTCAGCTGCAGTTCAAGCACTAAAACAAATGCTAAAGAACCAAGATCTGCTCTTTAGCAAAGATTATCGTGATCATGCAGATGAGATAGTAAAATTTTTGACAAATGATGTGGCTCATTTCCTAGAGGCACTTCGAGGTGGCTGAGAATAACAAAGATATAGCGCTTAAGGCTTGGGAGGTATATCAAGGGCTGGCCAAAGGGATGGGCGAGAGCGCATGGAGAATTAGATCAATATGTTTCGCAATGACGTCTGCATTGATCGCGTACACATATAATTCCTCAGCACCTCTTTTATATATTCTTGCGTCATTCGTATGCGTCCTTTTCTTTGTTTTAGAGGCTGGCTATAGAAGGTTGCAGGATCAGTACATCGAGAAATCCATCTCTATAGAGCGAACGTTGAACGATTTTATCGCGAATGATGACCATCCGGTATTCCCGGAAAGTATCGGAACGGATGTGGATACGCCAACTTTTGCAGGGCTGCTGAAGTTGTTGGCAGTTAAAAGGATCATCTTTTGGCTTCCTTATCTGATTCTGTTTTTGTTGCCGATAGCTTTGTACGTTTTTGATATTAAAAAAATCTAAAAAACGCATCCTGGAAATATGGAAATAGGGGTCAGAGAGGAATTAACTCTAATATTAGAAACAATTGCTCTCTGACCCAGATTATCCCATGTAAGCCAAAGATTATGCGATAGTAAGGTATGAGAATATCCATCATTCACAACAGTGAAACGCAATATACCATGAGGCAAGTCGAATGCTATGCCACTGCTAGCATTGTTTGCTACAGAAAATAATGGTGGTTGAATGGAAAACTTAATTAGACAGCGTGTCGTGTACTTGATTGAGCTATGCAAGCAAGTGCTCGCGACCCGCCGAAATACGGGGCATGGAGACGATGCGTGCGAATATCGCATCTTGAACAAATATCGGGCCGCCGGTCTATCATTTTTCAAAATGTATTATGGCGAAGTCCATCCATACTTTACTGCCTTCCAGTCCAAAGACAGCAGCTATGCCCCAATTGTGGAAAGTTCGCTTGGGGTTCTCGAAGCAGTGCTGGATGAAATCGACAAGGGGTGGCACAAGAGCGTTCGTGGTGTAGTGAGCGCCGAGGTTTTTTCAGATTTCATTGAAATGGCCAACCACTTGCTTGATGAGGGGTACAAAGATGCTGCGGCCGTAATGCTTGGCAGCACCCTTGAGGAGCATCTTCGGCAACTAGCACGAGAAAATAACGTCAATATTGAAATCGAGGTTAAAGGCAAGCAATCTTTCAAAAAAGCTGATGTCTTGAATACCGACTTAGTAAAATCCGAAATTTACGGAAAACTTGACCAAAAAAATGTCACAGCGTGGTTAGGCTTAAGAAACAGCGCAGCACATGGAAAATTCGATGATTACTCACTGGAGCAAGTAATATTTTTTTCCCAGGCATTGAATGATTTCATGGCGCGGACCAGGGAAAAACTCTAACTAGTAGATCAATGGGGCAGAGTACTTGGAGAATTTCATCTCGGCAAAACCGAGCAAAACTGGGACAGATTTATCTTCTTCTTAAACAGCACTCATTCGGATTCTTGCTAAGTTGTGCTTTGTTCACGCCGCACAGTTTAATTGTTAGACACAAGAAAGGAGGCCAGCCGTGGCCGCGGACCCTGAGATCCTTCGCATCGCCAACGATTCGGGATTCCCATTGCAGATTGCTGTGCAACAGTCCGTCGTGGCTGCAGCAGAAACACACGGATGGTGCATACAGCACAGCGAACACGCTTGGCATAACCCTGCAGATAACCAATCCGGCTTCATCGATCTTGTGCTGCGCGATCAGCAAGATATTGCGCGAATAGTGATTGAGTGCAAGCGCGTCCGCAACGCGACTTGGCTCTTCTTCAACTCCGGTGGAACCGCGAGCACCCGACGACACTGCAAGGCGTGGGTTACCAACTACTGCAACGGTAAATTCAACGCCTTCGGTTGGCACGAAGCACCTATCGACCCCCAGACGCCGGAGGCGCAATTTTGTGCCGTACGCGGTCAAACTACGAACGACAAGAACACTTATCTTGAGCGTGTCGCCGGAGAGCTCATTTCTTCGACCGAAGCCATCGCGCTTGAGGAACGCGACTATCGCCGCGATAACGAAGACTCGATGCGCATGTACTTCAACGTTATCGTTACCACAGCGTCGCTCAAGTTCGCATCATTCGACATGGACCATCTCTCTGTGGCTGATGGCACTCTCCAAGACGCTAATATCCAGGACGTGCCGTTTGTTCGCGTTCGCAAGCAGTTCTCAATGCGGCCCGCAAAACTCACTCCCGCAGATTGGCTACGACACGACGACCCAGACTACCGTCGCGAGAATACAGTTTTTGTTGTCCGTGCTGATCACCTCAATGACTTCCTTCGACAGCTCGATATTCCCAACAATTCGATTCGAGCGTTTAAACAGGGATAATCGGGGACAGACCACGTTTATTGCTGTTACGCCGCATCCCGATTCAGCCGGACGGTAATCGTCACATCCTCGTGTTCCTGCAAAGCCTTCAAAATCGCGATCAGATTTCCAGCGGTGGGATTGCCTGACGGGCCGAGCATGCGTTGCAAACTCTTGGCGGGACGGCCGACTTCGATGCCTAGCTGCTCGAAGCCGAGCGTGGCGTTGATGTAGTCGCGCAGCAGCGCCTTGCCGGCACCAAGGTCGCCCGCGAGCAGTTCGTTTACGGCTTCGGTGAGCAGTGCGCGACGAAAGCGCGTATCGCGCTGGGCGCGGGCCTGCACGGTTTCGCGAAACTGTCGGGTCAGGACCATGGCCGTTACCTCGTGATGCGTTTTCTCTGTTTGTATTCGGCCCAGCGTTGGTGGGCGTCCGCGATGTCCTGCGACTGGCCTTTCTTGCTACCACCCGCCAGCAAGATGATCAGCGTTTCGCCATCTGCTCCGAAATAGATGCGATATCCAGGACCGAAATGGACACGCAGTTCATGGACGCCCTGGCCGACGCTCTTCACGTTGGAGGTATTACCATGCTCCAGTCGATAAAGCGCGGTCGTCACTTTGGCGGCGGCCGGCGCGGACAGCTGGCCAAACCAGCGACCAAAGGGAGAACGGCCTGTGACATCCAAGAATTCTTCTGACATCCATGTCATGCTTAAATGGTAACATTAATGTTACCAATGTCAAGCCGGGCGGGCGTAAAGGGGTCAGTACCCTTTTCGGACTAAATGGGGACGGAGGGAATAAATATTAAAAAACCGGTAAAAACCCGGGACAGATTTATTTCTTATGCAACAGCAACGAAAAATCATGCCTCACGGGTTTAAATAACCCTGGATTCCGGCCTGCGCCGGAATGACAAGATACGGCAAAAGGGGACAGAGAGAATAAATCTTGATCAGCTTCACAAGAATCTCACCTATCTCAGTTAACCTGATCTACAACTCAGATCTTAACCACCCTCAATGATTGACCCCACACAAAACACAGCCATGCTCTGGACGGGCGGCAAGGACTCCGCCATGGCTTTGCATGAAGCCATGGAAAGCGGCTACCGCATTCGCTGCCTCGTCACCTTCGCTCCACCGAATCCGGATTTTCTGGCGCATCCGCTACGCCTGATCAAACTGCAGGCGCAGGCGTTGGCGCTGCCGCATCATATTCTGCCCATAACCGCGCCGTTCGATAAAAGTTACGAGGCCGGTTTGCGTTGGCTACGCGATGAGATGGACATTGGCTGTGTTATCACAGGTGACATTGCGGAAGTCGACGGCAATCCGAATTGGATTCGCGAGCGCAGCCGCCCCATCGGGTTGAGCGTGCACACACCTTTGTGGGGACGCGATCGTAATACGTTACTGCAACAATTGCTGGACAGGGGATTCAAGGCGCGCTTTTCCTGCGTTAACACCCGCTGGTTGAATGAGGATTGGGTGGGTCGGGCGTTGGATGCCGCGGCGATTGACGAGCTGCGCAGTATCCGCGAGCAGACCGGCCTGGACCTGTGCGGGGAAGAAGGCGAATATCACACCATGATCGTTGACGGGCCTTGTTTCACGCATGGCATCGATATTCGCTCTTATTCAAAGCGCGTTAGCGATTCGCTGGCCTATATGGACATCCATGATATGGCAGAAATTCGGGGACAGAGTAATATTTAAAACCCATGGGAATTGTTACTCTAACCCCGAATTCTATGCCGCCCACTTGTTAGGTAAATACAGGACACCCAATGGCAGATTGCTGCAATGACAAAGCCTGCGAGATCGAGGCGCTTCGTAATCGCCAAAGCTCGATGCTCAAGATAGTGCTGGGCATTAACGCTGTCATGTTTGGCGTAGAGCTCACGGCAGGGTTACTTGCCAGTTCTATCTCGCTGGTCGCAGATTCACTGGATATGCTGGGTGATGCCCTGATATACGGCTTTAGCCTCTACGTTGTCGCACGCGGCGCAAGAATGAAGGCCATTTCCGCGCTAATCAAAGGCAACATCATGGCGGCGTTTGGTCTTTTCGTTCTTGGGCAAGCAATTTACAAGATGATAGCGCCGCAGGTTCCAGTGTTTGAGGCCATGGGCGCAATCGGTGCACTCGCACTTGCCGCGAACAGCTTGTGTTTGGTCTTGCTCTGGCGCCATCGAAGCGACGACATAAATATGCGTTCAGTGTGGCTGTGTTCTCGCAACGACATTATTGCGAATGTCGCGGTTTTATTCGCCGCCCTCGGTGTGTGGCTCACCGGCTCGGGTTGGCCAGACATCCTGGTTGGCTTGGCGCTCGCCGCCCTTTTCCTCCGGTCAGCGCTGTTTGTGCTACGCGGGTCTATTACGGAACTTCGAGCGATTAATGCCTAACCGGGTATCGGAGAAACCGGGACAGATTTATTTTCTAGCGTAAGAGCGGCGGTAGCTCATGCCCCATAGGAATTATTTTCAGCATCCTTGTCTCTACCGTGGCAACCCAATCGACAAGCTCCGTACCGCAACAAATACCTCGCGCAGAAATGCGATCAAGCCACCGATCAGCGCCAGCATGGCGGCGATGAACAGACCAGCGATAAGTCCTTTTATCTCGAAACCGAAAAAATGTTCGGTAAAGGCGATAGCAATCAACAGGCACACCAGCAATGCCGCGAGGATGTCCAGCGCGATGCCAAGGTAGGCCAGCCGTGCGCGGCGACCCAGGGCCTCCAGTTCGATGCGTATCGCCACTTGCTGGTCCGGATTGCTCGCCGCGAACACGACCTCCAGCGCGCGACTGCGATCAAAGATTCGTCCCAGGCGTCCGGCGAAGGCGTTGATGAAAGCGCCGATGCCGGCCAGCAAGAAGACTGGCGCCACTGCCATCTGGATGACGTGGGAGATATCATATGTTGGGTCGAAAGCCATTCGTTCTCACCTTCCTACGCTGCGTCCCGATTCAAACGAACCTTTATAGTCACGTCCTCGTGATCCTGCAGGGCCTTCAGGATTGCAAGCAGATTCTCGGCCGTGGGATTTCCCGATGGACCAAGCATGCGCTGCACACTCTTTGCGGGACGGCCTACGTCGGTGCCAAGTTGTTCGAAGCCAAGCGTCGCGTTGATATAGTCGCGCAGCAGTGCCTTGCCGGCACCAAGCTCGCCCGAGAGTAGTTGGTTTACAGCTTCGGTGAGCAACGCGCGGCGATAGCGTGTGTCGCGCTGCGCACGGGCTTGCACGGTTTCGCTAAATTTTCGGGTCAGGGCCATTGCCATCACCTTGTCAGGCAAATCTCACCCGCCCGCGCGGCTCTGGAATCGGACGCCCCAACTCTTTTGCGGTTGCAATCCACTCGTCGATAACGCGCTGAGCATTGGTCACAGCCTCTATATAACTGGCGCCGTCCGCCATGCAACCAGGAAGTTCTGGAACTTCGGCCACAAAGGCCTGATCGGTGTCGCTCCAGTAAATGATCAGCTCATACTTAGTCATCATCGCGTGTCCCGAGTCGATATTTCAGAATTATGCCGCGTACCTGCTTAATCTGATAGCTCTTCGCCATCCCACCCTTGGGTTGCAGGTTGATAATCTCCTCGACGCCTGATTTGGCGAATATCGAATGACCTCCCCGTATTCGCTGACTGAACCCAAGCTGCAACAGTAGACGGACGAGATCGGCGAATCGAATGTTGGCGTCGGCATCCCCGCTGAGGATGCTCCGCAACAGTTTTGCGTGTTTACCCACAGCACAGTCCTTGTGCGTGTGTACCGGGACTCCGATACCCGGTAATGTAGGCGTCATGCCAGCCTCATCCTACGACGGCACAGTGCATCTGCCAAGACAACCCCATATTCAGATTAAGCTTCCGATGAATTTCACTCTCACACCCATTGGCATCATCCACTCTCCTTTCAAGGAGAAGTTCGGCGTGCCACGGCAACCGGGCATCGCAACGGCTGCGCGGGCAACGCTGGAACTGCTGCCGCCTTATGATCGTGAGGAGGCACTGGAAGGACTCGCCGGGTTTTCGCATGTTTGGATCGTCTTTGTTTTTCATGCGACAGCGGCACAGGGCTGGCATCCGACCGTGCGCCCGCCGCGCCTGGGTGGTAATACACGTGTTGGCGTGTTCGCGAGCCGTTCGACGTTTCGACCAAATCCTATCGGCTTATCAGTGGTGGAACTCGAAGGCTTCGGGCGTGAGGATGGCAAGCTGGTACTGCACGTCAAAGGCGCGGATATTCTGGACGGCACGCCGGTGCTGGATATCAAACCCTATGTGCCCTACGCCGACAGTCTGCCGGATGCGCGCGGCGGTTTTGCCGACAGCGCACCCGAGAATCGACTGAGCGTACAGTTCACCGCTGACGCGGATGCGCAGCTCGCCATACAGTCGCAGAAGCATCCGCAGTTACGTGATCTTATTATCCAAGTGATCGGCGCCGATCCGCGCCCGGCCTATCAGGATGATGCCGCTGATCGCGTTTATGGTATGCGCTTATTTGACTTCGATTTGCGTTGGAAGGTGGAAGGCGGCAATGCGATTGTCGTGGAGCTGAAGGGTAGTTAGGGAACGTCAGATTAATTCGTCATGCCGGCGGAGGCCGGCATCCACGGTGCTGATACGTCTGGATCCCGGCATTCGCCGGGATGACGGAAACGGAATTAATCAGAGGTACCTTAGCGGTTCGCTACGCTCACCACGCCCCTACCAAACCCGTAGGGCGCATTAGCGCAGCGTAATGCGCCGCATGTTTTCGCACCAAAAACATCCGGCGTATTACGGCACCAAGCCTAATACGCCCTACATTCACTACAATGATTAGCCGCGCAATGTGCGATGGATTTCGTTTGAACCGATAACAGACCCACTATCTCACCTGTGGTTCCGTCCACGACGGACGATTGCTATCCTACGGGCATCTGACACGGACGGACGGAACCTATGTCGAAATCAACCTCTACTTATTGGAATCCCCTGGACCTGGCGAATACCGGTTTGTGGGAAACCGTTCCCGGCATGGAAGACAACGCCGAGCAGCTGACGCTCAGCATCGACGAAGATAACGGCGAATACACGCGCCTGACGCGCTTTCACCCCGGCGCGGATACGACGAGCTTCGGCGGCAAGAGCCATGCGTATCCGGAGGAGGTCTTCATCGTCAGTGGTCGCCTGTACGATGAGGCCTTCGATCTGTGGCTGGAGGCCGGACACTATGCAAGCCGACCGCCTGGCGAGGTGCATGGGCCTTTCAAAACGGATGTTGGTTGTCTGGTACTGGAAGTATCGTTTCCGAATAAGACAGCCGACTGACACAATCAACTATGCATAATTACCGCATGCCCGTGCTCTGGTTGCTTGGTTTTTTCGCCGTGCTGATCTGGTCGTCCATCAACCCGAAAGACGAGTTCACCTGGTTTCTGGAAGTCACGCCGGCGCTGATCGCACTGCCGATTCTGATTTTCACACGCAAGCGCTTTCCGCTTACGCCGCTGGTCTATGTGCTGATTCTCATCCACTGCATCATCCTCATGATCGGCGGGCATTACACCTATGCGGAGGTGCCGTTGTTTAACTGGCTGCGCGACAGCTTCGATCTCAGCCGCAACAACTACGACAAGGTCGGGCATTTCGCGCAGGGTTTCGTGCCGGCACTGGTGGCACGCGAGATTTTCATTCGCAACACGATTATCCACGGCGCTGGTTGGCGGAATTTCCTGATTGTGTGTTTCTGTCTGGCGGTCAGCGCGTTCTATGAAATAATCGAGTGGTGGGTAGCGCTCACATCAAAAGAAGCGGCGGAGGCATTCCTCGGCACGCAGGGTTATGCCTGGGATACGCAATCGGATATGGGCTGGGCGCTGTTCGGTGCCATATTGGCGTTAGCGTTATTTGGCCGTCTACATGATCGGCAGCTAGCCCGACTGTATCATCGTCACGGAAAACGCAGGAGCGGACTTACCAGCGTAACGGCCACAGCTATGTGGTAGCTGTTCGCTGCAATACGCCGGATGGTGGACTATAAAACATCCGGCGCAATACGCTTCGCTATTGCGCCCTACGTTACGAGACCTGGTTTCTCAAATCACCAGCAGCGGTTCATTCAGTGCAGAGGCCTGTTCGCGCAGTTGCAGGATATGTTCTTCCCAATAACGCGTGGTATTGAACCAGGGAAACGCCTGTGGGAACGCGGGGTCGTCCCAGCGCCGTGCCAGCCAGGCGGCATAATGCAGCATGCGCAGGGTGCGCAGCGCCTCGATCAGATGCAGCTCGCGGCGGTCAAAATCAGCAAACAATTCGTAACCGGCGACGATCTCTGACAGCTGCGCACCCATCTCCTGCCGATCACCCGACAACAACATCCACAGATCCTGTATCGCCGGTCCGGTGCGGCAATCATCCAGATCGACGAAATGCGGGCCGGCATCGGTCCAGAGGATATTGCCGGGATGGCAGTCGCCGTGCAGGCGGATCTGTTTCACCTTGCCGGCGCGATCGAACGCCGCGTGTATCTGCTGCAACAGGTCTTCGGCGAGACTGCGATACGCCGGTTCGATGTAGGACGGTATGAAGTTGTGTTCCAGCAGATACTGGTAAGACTCGGTACCGAGGCTGGCGATCGTGAGCGTCGGTCGGTGTTCAAAACCGTGCGTGGCGCCGACGGCATGGATGCGTCCGAGAAAGCGCCCGAGCCATTCCAGATTGTCCGGGTTGTCGAGATCCGGCCAGCGTCCGCCACGGCGCGGGTACAGCGCGAAACGAAAACCCTGAAAGTGAAACAGGCTTTCACCGGCGGGATTCTGCAGCGGCGCCACGACCGGGATCTCGGCCTCGGTGAGTTCGTAGGTAAAGCTATGTTCTTCGAGAATGGCCGCATCGCTCCAGCGCCCGGGGCGATAAAATTTCGCCACCAGATACGTGCCATCCTCCAGACCAATCTGATAAACCCGATTTTCGTAACTGTTCAGCGCCAACAGATGACCGTTGGCGCTATAGCCCTGCGCCTCCACGGCACTGAGGACGGTATCCGGGCCCAGATCGGCATATGCAGGTGTTGGCTCATTCATGCCGACTACTATACAGACCGGCGTGCCAACCACTCCATCTTCCGCCCCATCTCCCACTCGACCCCAGCGCGGCCGGGCGTTTCAGTGGTATGATCTGCCGCGATTTAACTGCCCTGGTCCGCGCTTCTCCGCGCGCCCGAGATGAGGTAACTATGTACACCAACAAGCTTATTTTTCTGATGTCCCTCTCGCTGCTGGTCAGTGCCTGTGACTGGGTGAAACCCACACCCAGCGGCGCCAATGTAAAAGTGGCCGAGCCCAGCGATGTGTCGCAGTGCCGCAAGGTTGGCACCTCCACGGTCTCCGTCCTGGACAAAATCGTCGGCGTACCGCGTAGCTATCGCACCCTGAGCGAAGAACTGGCAACACTGGCGCGCAACGAGGCAGCGAATCTCAAGGGCGATACCGTCGTACCCGCCGGTGAAATCGTCAACGGCCAGCAGGTGTTCGATGTCTACGACTGCCACCCGGACAGCGATGGCGCCATGACCCTGCCCTATCCGCAATAACGGATGGATCTTGAATCCACGCTGACGCGACTGGCGGAACTCCTCGACAGCCACGGCGGTGATAGCGCGGACTGGCTGCGCGCACAGCTGCTACTCCACGCCACGGATCCAGCCGCTTGTTACAGCGCCCTGAACAGCAAGCGCATGTGGGGCGGCGCCGGCGCCATCGCCAACGAGGCATTGGCCGACAACCCCGGCATCCGGCCAGCCCAGTGGGACCAGGATATCCGCGAGTTCCGCGGTCTGATGATCGATCTCGCTGAACACCTCATGGCGCAGAGCCCCCACTATCCCGACATCGATCACTGGCTCAGTGCCTTCAGCAGTTGGCAGCAATCGGGCATTTGATCCTAAAAAATCATTTCAGCCACGGAAGCACACGGACAAGATCATAAGCGTCACACCGGCGCCGCCATCACCCGCGAGGTGGTGAATAGTCGCTCCAGGAATGCACTGTGTTTCAGTGTCTTCCGTGTGTTTCCGTGGCAAAGGCGGTTTATAGGTTGAACGGTTCCGCTGCGACTTCCAGCGGCGTACTGACTATACCTGACTCAGATCAATTCCCTCGACCCATCACCGTGTAACATAGGAGGCTAGGCTAGTTGTTAGCCGAACCTTGCTGTACTGACTCTGGAGGTGTGGAATGGCTCAGATTGTGGTTCTTGGCGCCGGGCTCGGCGGAATGCCCGCGGCGTACGAGTTGCGCGACGTGTTGGACAAGCAACACGACATCACCGTGGTCAATGCGAATGATTTCTTCCAGTTTGTGCCCTCGAACCCTTGGCTGGCCGTCGGCTGGCGCACTCGCGAGCAGATCACTCTACCTATCGCACCTAATCTGGAAAAGCGCGGCATCAAATTCATCGGTGGCTGGGTAGAGACCATCGATGCCACGGGCAACAAGCTGATCCTCAAAGACGGTCGCGAAGTTCCTTACGACTATCTCGTCATTACTACCGGACCACGGCTCGCCTTTGAGGAAGTCGAAGGCAGCGGCCCGACGGATGGCTACACCCAGTCGGTGTGCACTGTCGATCATGCCGAAAAGGCCTATGCGGATTTCCAAAAACTGCTCGACGATCCGGGGCATGTGATTGTCGGCGCCGTGCAGTTCGCCAGTTGTTTCGGCCCGGCCTATGAATACGCCGCCATCCTTGACACCGCCTTGCGCAAAAAAGGCCTGCGTGACCGTGTGCCGATGACCTTCGTCACCAGCGAACCCTATGTCGGCCATCTTGGCCTGGGCGGCGTCGGCGACTCGCGTGGCCTGCTGGAACACGAGTTGCGCAACCGCCATATCAAATGGATCACCAACGCCAAGGTCACCAAGGTTGAGCCTGGCAAGATGTACATCGACGAACTCGATGTGAAAGGCGAGATCACCAAACAGCATCAACTCGACTTCAAACACGCCATGCTGCTGCCGGGCTTCAAGGGTGTTGATCCGGTCGCCAAGGTCGAGGGACTGTGCAACCCGCGCGGCTTTGTCATCGTCGACGAATACCAGCGCAGCCCGAAGTACGCCAACATCTTCTCGGCCGGCGTCTGTATCGCCATTCCCCCCGTGGAGGCCACGACCGTCCCGACCGGCGCACCCAAAACCGGCTACATGATCGAGTCGATGGTCACGGCTATTGTGCACAACATCAAGGCCGAGCTGACGGGCTACCCAGTCGCCTCCAAGGCCACCTGGAACGCCTTCTGCCTCGCCGATCTCGGCGACACCGGCGCCGCGTTTATTGCGATACCACAGATTCCACCACGCAATATCACCTGGTTCAAAACCGGCAAATGGGTGCACTTGGCCAAGATCGCCTTTGAAAAATACTTCCTGCATAAGATGAAGTCCGGCGTTTCCGAACCCGTCTTCGAGAAGTGGGCGCTCAAGATGATCGGTGTGGTGCGGCTGAAGAAATAGGGCATCTCTGATGCATTCCTCAGTCGTCATTCAATGAAAGTTCATCGCGTAGGATGAAGGCACTTGCGCTGCAACCCATCGAACCCAACGATGGGTTGCGCTGCGCTTCACCTATCCTATGTGATAGGAACAATCTGTTTCCCCTACCCCGGTACTCGTGATACACAGGCACGTCGATCACCGCCGATGTACATCAGCGGTTCGGCCTGGAAATCTAACGTGCATGCTGCAAGACATTATCATCCCCGACCTCGGCGACCAGATCGTGGCCACGCTGGCGGATGTCGGCTGGTCGGTAACTGAAAATTTTCTACCGACAGCACAGATCACCGCACTCGCCGACGAATTACAGAATCGTTGGGATAAGGGTGCCTTTCGTGCGGCGGGCGTCGGCGTGGGCGATCAGCTGCACGTGCGCCCGGAGATTCGTCGTGATCGCGTGCACTGGCTTGAGGAAACCGCGCAGACCGCCGCCGAGCTGCCCTACTTCACGGCACTGGAATCACTGCGCTTAGCCATCAATCAACAGCTCTATCTGGGGCTGTTCAGCTTTGAAGGCCACATGACGGTCTATCCGCCCGGCAGTTTTTACCGCAAGCACCTGGATCAGTTTCAGGGCGTGGCCCACCGTAAGGTGTCGACGATTCTTTATCTGAATCCGGCCTGGCAACCTGAGGATGGCGGCCAGCTGCGTTTGTATATAGATGCGCCCGGCGACGGTGAGTATCGAGATGTGTTGCCATTGAGCGGCACCTTGGTGACCTTTTTGAGCGACCGCTTCTACCACGAAGTGTTACCGACTCAGCGCGAGCGCATGAGTATCACGGGCTGGTTCAAGGTGCGCGGCTAGCGGTTTTTTGGCTAACTACGACCCATCACATCATCTTCTGCGTATTTTCCCAACCGTCATTCGCATCAACCCACCGCAGTGACAACCAATACCACAGGATGATGGGCAGCATCATTAGCACCCAGCTCCAATCGTCGATTAAAAATACCTTCGCTAACCAGGCGTGATCTGGAATTAGAATGGCCCAAGGCACGCAGTAGACCGTAAACAGGACACAGGCCCAAATCAAAATCAGCGCCTCTTTACGTCGGGCGATGGCTGCAAAAGCCAAAAAAACCCACAGCGGCGTCTTGTCAGTTTTCTGCATAATTTCTTCTCTTGGAAATGTACAGGAAAGTACCGATCTAGCTAACTCTGCTGTCACGCTGCAATCGATTCAGCCTTAGGTATAACAGCAGTGCATGTATTCTGTCCAGATTCATGGCCCGAGTAGACCGCAGCTAACTCCCGGTTAGAGAATTGATCAGCTAGCACTGGCCAACCAACATGCACATTCAGACCCGAATGGCGCTTACTTAAGCCCAAAGCCAAATAAGATGGCCACGGAACCCACGGAATAACACGGAAATAACCGTAGAAAAAAGCCTTTTTCAGTGTGTTTCCGTGGATTCCGTGGTTAGATGTATAACGCTGCCAGGTCGTCTGAGGGGCTAAGTAAATGCCATTCCATTCAGACCCCAGATCATGCAATGCGCGTGCCTCGTATCCAGCAATTTCTTGCGACGACAACGTATCTGACCGTTGCGTTTGCCTTCATCCAGTCAAATGAACCGTGCTCTAGGATGGCGGGCCGGCGCGACATATCCGCTACCGCGATCTCAGGATCGCCTGCAAAAAGCGTCTGCGCGATGATCTGCTGCATCCAGGTGGTACCTGATTTCGCAAGTGTTGATCATAATATTCACTGTGTACGGGACCGCGGGTAAGGCGCCTTGCTATATCAAGTTACATAAAGGAAAAATTGCTGCGGGAATAGTAGCCGGCCCCAACGTATTTGGCGCCTGCTCTGAATGGCAATTTAGACATCAATAAAGGCGGCCAGGCGGCCGCCTTTCACACACATTACATCGGCACTCTAGCCGATTCAGTACTCTCGACTACCACATACCAGTAACGCTGCCATCTCCGTGGATCCCCTGCCGATCAGGCACCGCAACCCTGCTTCTTACACAGAGTGACAGTAACTCCAACCATAACAAGCACCATCAGCATACCGGCAATAGTGAACCCATCGATGATAAACATAACTGCGTCCCTCTTTCCTTACTTGCAGGCAGGATAATCCACCCACCTGAATTCAAGCTGAAAGTACGGGGCATCTCTAAAAATTCACTGAAGGCGCGCTGGCTGCGTTGCGATCGGGCTCAACCTTGCCATCATCGCCTTGATTGAATTTTTAGAGGTGCCCTACAGGGAATCACCCAATAAAAAGGGCGGCACAGGGCCGCCCTTCTGATTCGATCTAAACCCTCAAGATCAATTGACCTTCGGATTCAGCTCACCTTTGGCATAACGCTGATGCATTTCATCCAGGTTGTAGACCTTGGTGATTTTGCTGGCCATGCCGGCAGAACCGAAGGCCTCGTAGCGATTGCGGCAGATCTCGGACATGCCCTTGGTCGCTTCCTTCAGGAACTTGCGCGGGTCAAAGTTGGACTTGTTTTCAGCCAAGTGTTTGCGGATCGCGCCGGTGGAGGCCATGCGCAGATCGGTGTCGATGTTCACTTTACGCACGCCGTGCTTGATACCTTCAACGATTTCGCTAACGGGCACGCCATAGGTTTCGCCCATGTCACCGCCGAAGCTGTTGATGATCGCCAACCAATCCTGCGGCACGGAAGACGAACCGTGCATCACCAAATGGGTGTTCGGGATGCGCGCATGGATGGCTTTCACGCGATCGATGGCGAGGATGTCGCCGGTAGGCGGACGGGTGAATTTGTACGCACCGTGCGAGGTACCGATCGCGATCGCCAACGCATCCACGGCGGTCTTCTTGACGAAATCAGCGGCTTCGTCCGGATCGGTCAGCAACTGACTGTGATCCAACGCGCCTTCGGCGCCGTGGCCGTCTTCTTCACCGGCCATACCGGTTTCCAGCGAACCGAGGCAGCCCAACTCACCTTCAACCGATACGCCAACGGCGTGTGCCATTTCGGCGACTTTGGCGGTGGTCTCGACGTTGTATTCGTAAGTCGCGGGGGTTTTGCCGTCGGCTTTCAGCGAGCCGTCCATCATCACTGAGCTAAAGCCCGACTGAATGGAGCGGAAGCAAATATCCGGGGTCGCACCGTGATCCTGATGCATGCAGATTGGAATGTGCGGATACATTTCGATCGCCGCCAGGATCAGATGACGCAGGAACGGTTCGCCCGCGTAGGAACGCGCACCGGCGGAACCTTGCAGAATTACCGGGGAATTCACGGCGTCGGCGGCTTCCATAATCGCCTTCACTTGTTCCATATTGTTGACGTTGAACGCCGGCAGGCCGTAACCATTTTCAGCGGCGTGATCCAGCAGTTGACGCAGTGATATCAGGGCCATGATTCTCTCCTTGGAGATAGTATTTTAGAGTCGCTTCAATTCAGTTCCGGACTCGGAGTGGGCCTATTGTAGGACCGCATCTACCCCGAATTCAGCTGTACATATTATCTGGATATTTACCTGTAATGCTTAGCCTTGTGTGGCGCGATCGTGCTCGCCAACCCGTATGATTTTCATGGCGTTAGTACCGCCCAGTACGCCAGCAAGGTCACCCTTGGTGATAATGACCAGATCACCATCGCGTACGGCGCCGCGTCGCATGAGTTCATCAATGGCTTCGCGATTTACTTCGGCATGATCGGTCGTCGTCACATCGAAGCTGACCGGATAGACACCCCGGTAAATCGTGACCTTTCTACGCGTCTCGACATGACGCGTCAAGGCGTAGATCGGGATGCCGGAGCTGATGCGTGACATCCATAGAGGCGTAGCGCCGGACTCAGTCAGAGCCGCAATCGCCTTCACACCCAAATGGTTGGCGGTATAGATCGCGGCCTTGGCAATGGCCTCATCGGCGCGAGTGAAACGCATCAGCGCGCGCCGCTCCGGCGCACTGGTGCTGCGCTGACGCTCGGCACCCTTACAGATCCGATCCATCGCCGCGACGGCCTTGGCCGGATATTTACCGGTGGCCGTTTCCGCTGACAGCATCACGGCATCGGTGCCGTCGATCACGGCATTGGCGACGTCGAAAACTTCGGCGCGGGTTGGGATCGGGCTTTCGACCATCGACTGCATCATCTGGGTCGCGGTGATGACGACGCGATCCATGGTGCGCGCAACCTGAATAATACGTTTCTGCACTGCAGGCAGTTCGGCATCACCGATTTCCACACCCAGATCGCCGCGCGCGATCATCACCACGTCGGAGGCCTGGATAATCTCTTCGAGATTGGTGATCGATTCGGCGCGTTCGATCTTGGCAACGACGCCACCGTGTCCGCCCGCGGCACGCAGTAATTCGCGCGCCTCCTCGACATCTCTGGCACAGCGCGGAAAAGACACTGCGATGTAATCGGCGCGCATCTCCGCGGCAACCTTGATGTCAGCGCGATCTTTATCGGTCAATGCCTTGGCCGACAGCCCGCCACCCTGGCGGTTAATGCCCTTGCTGTTGGACAGCTCGCCACCGACGACGACCCGACATTCGATCTCAGTGCCTCTGACGTCTTCAACCCACAACACAATGGCGCCATCATCCAGCAGCAGCGTGTCGCCGCGATTCACATCTTCCGGAAGCTGCTTATAGGCGATACCGACGCGCTCGTTGGTACCATCCTCCTTGGCTAACGCGGCATCCAATGTGAAGCGCGCGCCGTCTTCCAACATCACCTTGCCGCCTTTGAAGCGGTCAATGCGGATTTTCGGTCCCTGCAGATCGACCAGTACACCGACTTGACGACCGTGGGCACGAGCGCGATTACGCACCGTCTGTGCGCGCTCTATATGCTCCTGATGACTGCCATGCGAGAAGTTCAAGCGCACGACATCGACACCGGCCTGAATCAATTCGTCGAGTGCCTTGGGGTCGTCCGTCGACGGACCGAGAGTTGCGATGATCTTGGTTCTACGCATCATGGATGCTGGTCTTTCCTATTGCGGGCATAGCGCCTACACCCTAAAATTTTTCACACCAAAGCGCGCAAAGAGCGCCAAGAAAATACTCAATTATTGCTTTGCGCTCTTTGCGAACTTTGGTGTGGCATGGTCATTTCCCAATCAGCCCTTCGCGCGCTGTTCCAGTATCGCCACAGCCGGCAGGATCTTGCCTTCCAGAAATTCAAGGAACGCGCCACCCGCGGTAGAGATATACGATACTTTATCGAAGATGTCATATTTCTGGATGGCTGCAATGGTGTCACCGCCACCGGCCAGGGTGAACGCACTGGTCTTGGCGATGGCTTCGGCAATGGCCTTGGTGCCTGCGCCGAACTGATCAAATTCAAACACGCCGACCGGGCCATTCCACACGACCGTGCCGGCCTTCATGATGATGTCGACCAGCTCCTGTGCACTCTTCGGACCGATATCGAAAATCATGTCGTCGTCGGTCACAGCGCCGGCATCTTTCAATACGGCGGGTTCGGCAGCATCGAATTTTTTGCCGCACACCACGTCGACCGCAATCGGGATGTTAGCGCCACGCTTCTTCATCTTTTCGATCAACATCTGTGCGGTTGGAACCAGATCGTCTTCACACAGCGACTTGCCGACATTCTTACCGGTGGCCTTGAGGAAGGTGTTGGCGATACCACCGCCGACTACCATCTGATCAACCTTCTCGGACAGCGATTCCAATACGGTCAACTTGGTGGAGACTTTCGAGCCGCCAACGATAGCAACCATTGGGCGCTTGGGGCTCAACAATGCCTTCGTCAGTGCTTCGAGTTCTTCAGTGAGCAATAAACCGGCCGCGGCAGTCGGCGCGAACTGCGCGACACCATAGGTCGAGGCCTGTGCACGATGCGCGGTACCGAAGGCGTCCATCACGAACACGTCACACAGCGCGGCGTATTGTTTCGCGGTGGCTTCGACGTTTTTCTTCTCGCCCTTGTTGAAACGCACGTTCTCGAGAATGACCAGCTCGCCGTCATTCAATTCCGGTGCCTTGTCCATGTAGTCTTTGACGAGGCGTACCGTTTTGCCCAGCAAGCCAGACATATATTCAGCAACCGGCTTCAAGGAAGCGGTTTCGTCATACACACCTTCTTCAGGACGACCCAGGTGCGACATCACCATCACCTTGGCGCCAGCCTTCAGGCAATGCTCGTAGGTTGCCATGCTGGCCTTGATACGCGCATCGGACGTGACCTTGCCGTCTTTGATCGGCACATTGAGGTCGGAACGGATCAGAACGAGTTTACCCTTGAGATCGAGATCGGTCAGTTTGATGACGGACATGATTGGTGGACTCCGGAAAGCTCTATGGAAATGGATTTGGCAAAAGTGATTTTGCCGAATGCATCTCTTATTAAAGGGCTGAGGTTCGAGGGCCGAGGTTCTAGGAATAAATCCCTAGAACCTCGGCCCTAGCACCTAGTACCTGTTATTTTGCTACATGCTTCACGAAGCGCAGCATGTTGCAGGTATAGCCGTACTCGTTGTCGTACCAGGACACGACCTTGACGAAGGTGGAGTCCAGGGCGATACCGGCTTCGGCATCGAAAATCGAAGAGAAGCCACAACCACGGAAGTCAGTGGAAACAACTTTTTCATCGGTATAGCCGAGGGTCTGGCTGATGTCGCCTGATTGCGAAGCCTTCTTCATGGCGGCGCAGATATCGGCGTACTTGGCCGGTTTCTCCAGTTCCACAGTCAGGTCGACCACGGACACGTCAGAGGTCGGTACGCGGAACGCCATACCAGTCAGCTTACCGTTCAATTCCGGCAGCACCACGCCAACAGCCTTGGCGGCGCCAGTGGAGGACGGGATGATGTTTTCCAGAATACCGCGGCCACCGCGCCAGTCTTTCTGGGACGGACCGTCGACAGTCTTCTGGGTCGCAGTAGCAGCATGCACAGTGGTCATCAGGCCACGCTTGATGCCCCAGTTGTCATGCAGCACCTTGGCGACCGGCGCCAGGCAGTTGGTGGTGCAGGAGGCAGCGGAAACAATTGCTTCACCCTTGTACTTGTCGTGGTTCACGCCGAACACGAACATCGGCGTATCGTCTTTCGACGGTGCGGACTGCACAACCTTCTTGGCGCCAGCATCGATATGCTTCTGGCAGGTATCCTTGGTCAGGAAGAAACCGGTGCACTCGATGACGATGTCGGCGCCGATTTCGTTCCACTTCAGGTTGGCCGGATCGCGCTCGGCGGTCAGGCGGATGTTCTTACCGTTGACGACCATGTTGCTGCCGTCGACTTTAATGTCTCCCGGGAAATTGCCGTGTACGGAATCGTACTTGAGCATGTAAGCCAGATAATCGGGATCAAGCAGGTCGTTGATACCGACCACTTCGATCTCCGGGAAGTCTTTCGCAATTGCGCGGAATGCCATGCGGCCGATGCGGCCAAACCCGTTAATGCCAACTTTAATCGCCATGTCTCTCTCCGTTTTTCTCTAAAGTGAACGGCTACCGGTCTCGGCCTCCCCTTTGGAAGGGAGAGGCCTGGACGGGCCCTATATAAAAACTTTGCTGTTTAACTGTCCGTAATCGATCCGGATACGTGGTCGTTTAGAGTACTGACTCTACAGCCTTGACCACGTTCTCCACGGTGAAACCGAATTCCTGAAACAGCTGACCAGCCGGGGCGGATTCGCCGAAGCGGTCGAGGCCGATAATCTTGCCGTTGGTACCGACGTATTTGTACCAACCATCGGTCACACCAGCCTCAACGGCGACGCGGCGGGTGACGCTCGCTGGCAACACGGATTCGCGATAAGCGGCGTCCTGCGCATCGAACTGATTGGTCGAAGGCATGGAGACGACACGGATTTTGCGGCCCTTGGCGGTCAGTTCATCACAGGCGGCCATGGCCAGCTCGACTTCGGAACCGGTCGCAATAAGAATCGCTTCGGGCGTACCGACGCTATCACGCAGCACATAACCACCACGCGCGATGTCTTCGATCTGTTCCGGCGTGCGGCTCATGTGCTTGAGGTTCTGACGCGAGAAAATCAGACTGCTCGGGCCGGTCTTGCGCTCGATGGCGAACTTCCAGCACATCGCAGACTCGACGGCATCGCAGGGACGCCATACCGACATATTGGGGATCATACGCAGGGTCGCCGTCTGCTCGACCGGCTGATGAGTCGGACCATCTTCACCCAAACCAATGGAGTCGTGGGTATAGACGAAGATGCTCGGGATCTTCATCAGCGCGGCCATGCGCAGGGCGTTGCGTGCGTATTCAGAGAACATCAGGAAGGTCGCGCCGTAGGGGACGAAACCACCGTGCAGTGCGATGCCGTTCATGATGGCGGACATGCCGAACTCACGCACGCCGTAGTAAAGGTAGTTGCCATCGGACACGGTGTTGCTGACGCCCTTGCAACCCGACCACAGTGTCAAGTTCGAACCGGCCAGGTCAGCAGAGCCACCGAGGAATTCCGGCAACAGCGGACCAAAACCGTTCAGTGAATTCTGCGAGGCCTTACGGGTGGCAATGGTCTCGCCCTTGGCATCAACGCCCTTGACGAAGGCCCACGCCTGCTCCGACCAGTTAGCCGGCAGATCACCCTTCATGCGGCGCTGGAACTCAGCTGCGAGGTCCGGATAGGCCTTTGCATAAGCGGCGAACTTGTCGTTCCA
>JBGSOE010000263.1:0-3532 GCA_041739295.1 Thiohalobacterales bacterium
CCAGACGCCGCGTTGTACGAATTGATCTGGCATCCAGTGCATATCGACGGGATGTTCCAGTTCGACCACACCGATGGCTCCCAACACACGTACCTCGCGCACTGTCGGCAACTCCCGGCATGGTGCCAGCCCCTGCTCTAATCCCGTTTCGATGTCACTGATGCATTTCTGCCAATCGCTCTGCAGCAATAAGTCGATACTGGCATTGGCCACCGCACAGGCCAGCGGATTGGCCATAAAGGTCGGACCGTGCATGAACACGCCGGGATCGCTCGCCGAAATGCCGTGCGCGATACGCGTTGTCGTCAAGGTGGCTGCCAGGGTCATGTAACCACCTGTCAGTGCCTTGCCCACACACAAAATATCCGGCGCAATGTCGGCATGTTCGCAGGCAAACATCCGACCGGTGCGGCCAAAGCCGGTGGCAATCTCATCGGCGATCAATAACACATCATGTTCATCGCAGAGTTCGCGCACCCGCCGCAGATACTGTGGGCAGTAGAACCGCATGCCTCCCGCGCCTTGCACGATGGGCTCCAGGATCACTGCGGCAATCTCATGTGCCTGGCTGCGCAAATACTGTTGCAGCTCGGCGATTTCCATGTCCGACCAGTCTTCATCGCGACGACATTGAGGGGCGCTTGTGAAAATGTGCTTCGGCAACACGCCACTGAACAACTCGTGCATGCCACCCACCGGGTCGCAGACACTCATGGCGGCGAAGGTGTCGCCGTGATAACCGTTACGAATGGTCAGCAACTTGCAGCGCTCAGTTTCCCCCTGCGCATACCAGTACTGAATCGCCATTTTGATGGCGACTTCGACAGCCACCGATCCGGAATCGGCAAAGAACACATGCTGCAGTGACGGTGGCGTGAGGTCGATCAGATGCGCGGCAAGCTGAACCGCGGGCTTGTGGGTGAGACCACCAAACATGACATGCGCCATGTCATCTAGTTGGTTGCGCAGCGCCGCATTCAGGACGGGATGGTTGTAACCGTGAATGGCAGACCACCAGCTGGACATGCCATCGATCAACTCCCGGCCATCCTCCAGCATGATCCGCGCGCCCTGCGCTGATCGGACCGGATAGGCGGTGATCGGTGCGGTCATGGAGCTATAGGGGTGCCAGACATGCTCGCGGTCGAAGCGGAGCCAGTCGCGCTCAAAAGATGCTTGTGCAGTTTCTTGATCGGATGGCATTGCAACCTGTTCCCAGTCAGTTATGGTATGAGCACATTACCTGGGGCATTGTAGCGCAACAGCCTGCTCACCGGTGCTGACCACTGTCAACTGAACGGATGCAACCATGATACTCATACTCGAACCCAATACCGACCACCAGAGTGCTGCCTACCGACAGCTGATGGACTATCTGGCAAAACTGCCCAATATCAAAACGCGCGTGCATCAGGAAGTTGGCACCCAGCAGGTCTTGACCGAGATCTATCTGGTCGGCGATACCGCGGCGCTCTCATTGGAGGATATGCAGAGTCTACCGACTGTCGAACGTGTCGTCCGGGTATCGCAGGAATACCGCATCCTGGGCCGACACCGTGATGCGGCGCGCGGGACCGCCTTCGAATATAACGGCGTCACCTTCAGCCAGGATCATCTGCATGTCTTCGCTGGACTCTGTGCAGTAGACAATCGCGAACATGTGGAATTGATGCTGCAGGCACTCCAGGAAAATGGCCAGATCTGTACCCGGATGGGCGCGTACAAACCGCGCACCAGCCCCTATGCCTTCCAAGGCCACGGCAAGCAGTGCCTGCCCTATGTCTTCGAGCTGGCCGGAAAATACGGCATCAAGGTCATTGCCATGGAGATCACGCACGAAAACCACGTGAACGAAATTCGTGCTGCACTGGAACAGACCGGACATCCAACCGGCGTCATGTTGCAGATCGGGACACGCAACACACAGAATTTTGAACTGCTCAAGGCCGTTGGACGCCAGCAGGAAATGCCCGTGCTACTGAAACGCGGCTTCGGCATCACCCTGGAAGAATCACTCAATGCCGCGGAATATCTGGCCAGCGAAGGTAACCGTAAAGTGATCTTCGGCCTGCGCGGCATGAAATCCAACATGGGTGATCCGCACCGCAATTTTGTCGACTTCGCGCATGTGCCCGTGGTCAAGCGGCTCACGCGCATGCCGGTGTGCATCGACCCCTCGCATTCCGTGGGTACACGCGATCGCGCGCCGGACAATATCCTGGATGTCATGCACGTCACCGCGCAAGGTGTGATCGCCGGCGCGAATATGATCCTGGTGGATTTTCATCCCGCACCGGAGAAAGCGCTGGTCGACGGACCACAGGCACTACGTTTATCAGAGTTGGCACTGTTTCTGCAGGACGTTGCTATAGCACGCAACGCTTATGAACTGCGGCGGACATTGTCGCTCCAAGCAATGCAGAAGGATAATTCTTAGACTAGATTTAGCAGGTAGAGAGGAGATCATGACATACAAGGTTTTTATAGCCGGAATACTGCTTTTATCGGCACAAACACTCTCCGCTGCGGATGCGGCGCCTGATGCTGACAGTCAGTCTGCCCAACCATCAGCGGAGCAGGCCGGTGACAAAGCCGCTCAGCCAAATACCAAAGACGCACAAACGCCGGACAAGGCGCCTGAGAGCACTGAAAAAAAACCGACAGAGGGAGATAGTGAGCCGGATTGCGAATGATTAACAAGTTTTGCTCTCTGACTTTTATCAAGTCAGATGGAAGGTTGTAATAGCGATTTGCCCATAAGCAATGCGATTCTGAACTATCAACAACACAGAGGAGTATGCACATGAGAACAACATTCCTGATGTCTGTCTTAGCTCTAGCACTTACCACAGTGGCAACCTCACAGGCCGCCGATGAAGCCAAGGTCAAGATCACGCCGGACATAGCTTCCGTAGAGGTTATTAACGAGGGACAGAAGACAACTATTTCACGCAATCAGGATGAGAAAAACACCGTCAAAGCGGACTTCGCGAAGACCTCGCGCGCCTGTCCGCCGTTCTGCATCCAACCGGGTACACTGGCGCCGGGTGTTGAAACAGTCGGCGAACTGGAAGTCCTCGATTATCTGAAAAAGATTGCTGCTGGTGACAGCAGCATCATGGTAGTTGACTCACGTACCCCGGACTGGGTGGAAAAAGGCACTATTCCCGGGTCTGTAAACATACCCTGGGACCAGCTGAATGCTGCCAAGTCCGATCCCTTCACTATTGCTGACATCCTGGAAAAACGCCTCGGGGCGCGTAATCAGGAAGGCTTGTGGGACTTCAGTGGCGCCAAGACACTGGTGTTGTTCTGCAATGGCATGTGGTGCGGACAGTCACCAACTAACATCAAAACCTTGCTGAAATTTGGATATCCCGCTGACAAGATTAAATGGTATCGCGGTGGCATGCAGGATTGGGAGATACTGGGTTTGACCACAGTGATCCCCAAGAAGCCGTGACAACCCGTAGTATCCCGACGTCTAAGGCGGCTTCGGCCGCCTTTTTTATTTGATCCTAAAAAAATCATT
>JBGSOE010000298.1:0-8244 GCA_041739295.1 Thiohalobacterales bacterium
GGCCGCGGTGGTTCGGATACCACGGCTGTGGCGCTGGCAGCGGCGTTAAAGGCTGATGAATGTCAGATCTATACCGATGTGGACGGTGTATACACCACTGATCCGCGGGTTGTACCGAACGCACGCCGGCTGGATCGGATCACTTTTGAGGAAATGCTGGAAATGGCCAGCCAGGGATCCAAGGTTTTACAGATCCGGTCGGTTGAATTCGCGGGCAAATACAATGTACCGTTGCGTGTACTGCATTCCTTCCAGGAGGGTGCCGGCACGCTGATTACATATGAGGACGAAAGCATGGAAAATCCACTGATCTCAGGCATCGCGTTCAACCGCGACGAGGCCAAGATCACGGTATTGGGCGTTCCAGATCAGCCTGGCGTGGCCGCGCGCGTGCTGGGACCGGTCGCGGATGCCAATATTGAAGTGGATATGATCATCCAAAATATCTCCCCGGCCGGTGATACCACAGATTTTACGTTTACCGTTCATCGCAACGATTACGACAAAGCGATGTCTATCATCCAGGTTGTCGCAAACGACCTGGGCGCGCGCGAGGTGTCCGGCGACAACAAGATCGTAAAGATATCGCTGGTCGGCGTTGGTATGCGTTCACACGCCGGTATTGCCTCCACTATGTTCAAGGCACTGGCAAAAGAAGGTATCAACATTCGCATGATCTCCACGTCCGAGATCAAAGTGTCGGTTGTGGTCGATGAAAAGTACCTCGAACTCGGCGTTCGAGCGCTGCACGACGTCTTTCAATTGGATAAAGCGTCCTAACACACGCTTCCCACCGGGCCAGGATGCCCAACGGATTGCCTGGGAATCTCCCGCCCAGGCACCGCGAAATTCCACAATAAAAATAGTCGGTTGTTGAGGGAATTATAGTTTCGGCTCCCAGGGCCGAAAACGTGGTATGTCGACCTGATGTATATGGTCGATGTTCGTTAGGGAACAGGAATAGGTTAGTGAATGAGTAAGGAGATTCACGAATGTTGATTTTGACTCGCAGAGTAGGTGAGACGTTGATGATCGGAGACGAAGTGACCGTCACCGTGCTCGGCGTGAAGGGCAATCAGGTGCGCATTGGTGTGAATGCTCCGAAGACAGTTGCGGTTCATCGTGAAGAGATTTACGAGCGTATCCAGCGTGAGCAGGAACAGAATGGCAATGTGGCCGTTGATGGCCGAGATAAATAATGAGTAAGATGGAGGCAGTACCCTTTACCTAAGACACCTCTCCAAGTTATCCTACCGGCCCGCCGCAGAGCCAGTTAAGCGGTGGATTGGAGAGATGGCCGAGTGGCTGAAGGCGCACCCCTGCTAAGGGTGTATAGGGGTAACTCTATCGAGGGTTCGAATCCCTCTCTCTCCGCCAAATTAAATAGGCCCCCTGTGGGGCCTTTTTAATTTCTGGTGTAGAAAAGCTTTGATGTGAGCCCCTGGAATTGAATTGGGGTACGCGGAAAACGGAAAAGGTATCTTTTACCTTGAATTTTCCGCCTGATCCTGGATAATCTCCGCCTCCAACGCGCCCGTAGCTCAGCTGGATAGAGTACTCGGCTACGAACCGAGCGGTCGGGAGTTCGAATCTCTCCGGGCGCGCCATATCTGCCAAAGGCTTACGTGTAACGCGTGAGCCTTTGGCATTTCTAGCGTAGTGAAATCGTAGTGTTCGACGCTACGATTCCCAACGGTCGCTCAATTCGAGAGGCCGCATCCGCCAGATGTTCCGGCGCGAGATGTGCGTAAAGCAAGACCATCTCATAGGATTTCCATCCACCCAGTTCCATCAACTCTTGCAGGCTGGTGCCATTCATCACATGCCAGCTCGCCCAGGTATGCCGCAGATCGTGGAATCGAAAATCATGGATTCCTAGTTTCTTAAGCGTACGTTTCCAGGAAGAACCAATCGCTGACATGCGTTTACCCTGATAGATGAAGAACCAGGTAGTGTATTCACCGTGCGCACCACGAAGGACAATCACCGCGTGCAATAGACGCGCTGATCGACCATTGTGATCCAGTGTACTTCTATACGGGTCTGAGGCTGTGGGCATGGATATAGTTCGATCCACTAAGTAAACTGGCTGCAATGGCGTAAAGTTACCGTGGCTCTGACGATTCGGCTGATTCAGCGGAGGGTAGAGGCAAAAGACGATCAGGAGCCTGCTGGGCATGACAACACAACAATACGACTTGATGATTATTGGCGCAGGCGTGTCCGGGGCTGCGCTGCTGTATCAGGCCGCACGGTTCACGAATATCGCGAATATCGGCGTGGTAGAGAAATACGCCGCACCAGCAAGAGTCAACTCGCTGTCCAGCAACAACAGCCAGACCTTGCATTGTGGTGATATAGAAACGAATTATACCTTGGAAAAGGCGCTGAAAGTTCAGCGTGCCGCGCGCATGCTGACCAATTACTGCCTGAGTCAACCGGACAAATTCCACCTGATATTCAAGTATCCTAAGATGGTGCTCGGCGTCGGCGAGAAGGAATGTCGGCTGTTGCGGGAACGCTTCGAGACATTCGGTCCGCATTACCCCAATCTGCGACTGCTGGAAAAGAAGGATATCGCGCGTATCGAGCCGACGGTTGCGGCTAAGGCCAATGGCAGGATCCGCGATGAGGATATTCTGGCGCTGGGTTCTACCGATGAGCATACCGCAGTCGACTTCGAAGCCTTGTCGAAATCATTTGTGCGTCAAGCCATGGCGGTCAAAGGCAAGAGCATCGACATCCACTATAACGAGGCCGTCAAGCATATCAAGATCGAGAATAACCGGTTTCTGGTAGAGACCGACAAGACGTGTTATCAGACGCGTGCCCTGGTTGTCTGCGCCGGTGGGCATAGCCTGAAACTGGCTCACGATCTGGGCTACGGTCTGCATTATTCCTGCCTACCAGTGGCGGGAAGCTATTATTTCACGCCGCAGATACTCAATGGCAAAGTGTATACAGTGCAGAATGACAAATTGCCGTTTGCGGCAATTCACGGCGATCCGGATGTGCTGGTCCCCGGCAAGACCCGATTCGGACCGACGGCACTCATCCTGCCGATTCTCGAACGCTATAATTACCGAACCTTGCCGGATTTTCTGCGGGTGTTTCGATTTGACCGGCAAGTGGCGAAGGTGTTGTGGGATCTGCTGAAGGTGCGCGATATCCGCAACTACATGCTTAAGAACATCCTTTTCGAGGTGCCTTTAATCCGCAAGCTGTTGTTCCTGCGTGATGTAAGGAAAATCGTTCCCGCACTGCGTCTCCGCGATCTGATGTTCGCGCATAAGGTGGGCGGGATTCGCCCGCAATTGATCGACAAGGTCAGCTGCAGATTGTTGATGGGTGAAGCAAAGATCAATCCGGGCAATGGCGTTGTATTCAACATGACGCCATCACCAGGAGGGACATCCTGCCTGGAAAATGCCGAAATCGACATGCGGACGATTGCAGAATTTCTCGGTGCGACCATCGACGAGGTGGCCTTGAAGTCCGAGCTGCTGGGCGAGGACAGCGAACACGGTCAGGCGGACTTTACCGGAGTAGTGCTGGAGGGCAATAAGCTGGCTGACAGTATACCCGGATGAATATATATCAGGGATAAACTCAACAGGTGTTGATATCCTTCCGTTCTGAGATTGATGAGATGAATGAATAATTGCATCGTAACTAATCCTCTGCTGCGCGCAGATGCTCCCTAAGATATCTCTTTCTAAACCCAGATGTACCCTCGTCTATTCCTGTCCAATTAAGTGATGCTTTGATTAATCCGTCATCGCGATAAGCCTAGCGACGAAGCAATCTTTTAGGTCTTGATTGACTGTTTGGGAGATTGCTTCGCTACGTTCGCAATGACAATGTCTAGTAATCAATCAGAGGTTCCGTAGGTTAATTCAGGTCAATTCATAATGATCGAAAATGGAACTGACTGATGGGGTAGGTGCAGCTGTATGAGTGACCTTGAATATTCTCGCGGGGATTCGAAATCCGCGCCTGTCTAAGTTACTGATCGCCCCTGTGCCTGCACCGGCAACAACTCATTTTGATGCGAATTAAACCCGTGGCGCACATATATGGTGCAACGAACCGCTTGGGTTCGCTTTGGCTATCGGTAATTGATTGATATTCATAACCAGTGCAGCTGGCACAGATACTGCGAATGTATACCGGTGGCAGCACTGAACCTGTTGCCTGTCAGATCGGGCTGGACGCCAGTGTGCGGCTCCGGACTATGGCCAATGAGAGGTTTCGCAACTGGAGCGTCAGCATGATGCAGGAAACGTCACACGCGTACGGAAGGACTGATCGAATACGCCAGTTGAACCTGCAACTGGCAGCCTTGGGTAAACAAGGTTGCTTGAGTAACCTGGGCCGCGAAGATAATGCGATTGCAGATTTTCTGCGCGCCAACTTTGTCGGCCAACACAGTCATCAGCGTATCCATTGTCCCGCCGACGCCCGCATCCAAAACTTCCTGAACACCTATTTCCAGCGGCATGGGCTGAGCCACAGTCCATCCTTGCCGATGAATACATTTCTGCTCGCAAACCCGGGAATGGCTCAGGAACTATCGCTGCCGTTCGGCGCCGACGAATATGCGTCGGAATACATCCATTCGTACCGAGCCCTGCAAGGTGTATTGCACAACCCGGCCAACGACCGACGTACAACCAAGGGAGTGTTTCATATAGCAGAAGGTGGTTTGGCGATTCCCGACGATAAATTGGCCGTTTCAGTACAGGTTTTTCATGCCTTGCTGAGCGCCGCGCTGAATCCTCCCAGACACCTGTTGCGCTTACCGTTTACGAGTAGGGAGGAAGAACCTTCGGAGCTTTGGGTATCGCTGCTGATGCGCCCGATAGTGAGCCCGGGCGTACCGGGATACGCCAATCAAAAGAGTATGGAAGTGCGGTTCTTTGCGCCAGGTGGACTTGTTGCCAATCTGGATTTTGTAGAGAGGATATTTGGTAATGCCGGGAATCCGTTTACGCTGGAAAGCGATGCCGCATTGGATATCGATCATTGGACCGGGCACAGTGGCTGCGTGATCCTGGCGCCGCATCTGGTCGGCATGACCAAAAGGGAACTTGGATTGCCTCATTACGAGCAGGCGACCGAGCGTCAGTTGCGTGATGGCATGTGCTGGCGGGATGAGAAAGAAATCTATAATGATGGGCAGGCCTTTAAGGTAACCTGCCGTGACCAGTCAGGCGTGATCGTTACGATTATCGCAGATAATTATTTCGGCTACAGCAAAAAGGAAATCAAGACACAAATCAGCTATTCAGCCAATCTCTATGGCGGATGCGAAGAAGAGCATTCTGGCGCCGCACTGGCATTTGCGAGCTATAACCTGGGCGAGCAATTTGAAATCGACGGCCGGATTCGTACCGATGGACATACCATGGAAGATGTGCAAAACGTTCTGGCCGATGGTATGGATTACCGGCCGGAAGGTTTTGGCATCGATAGAAAATACCCGGACGTGATTTATATTCCTGAGAATGCGCGTCTGGATCTATATGATCAGACAATCACATGGAACCGCGCTGATCTGGCGCACGAGCTCAAGCTGCTTGTAGACCATACCTACATTTTTCCGAGTGGCTACAAAGTGCATATCGAACGCCATCCACATGCGCCGACCTGGCGTCTGATCGGTGCCGAGTCGGAAGGCACGTTATGTCACAAGCCCAGCACGGTTTCGGGCGGCGGAAAATCCGAGATTGCTAAACCGATTTCCGACACGATTATCAGCGGATCTCTGTATGTCGACGATTTTGATCGTGACATGGATGCCATTCAGATGATATTCGAGAAGGATTATTCGCAAAGATTCCGTTATCCATCACACAATCCCGACCATAGATCGCTGTTGAGCGATAAACGCTCTCTGGGTTCTGTGATCCGATTGCTGACGCCGTCAGAACATGAATACACGCCGGAATTCAACGCCTGGCTGGAATCGATCCCACAGCATATTCGCGCACTGGTATTTATCATTAAGCGCTTTTATCGTCAGGAATGGGGAGATCGCTGGCGTGACATGTTCTCCGTGGATATCGTCAACGGATATCCGGGGCACGAGTTGAAATACCGAGGCCGCAAACTGGTTGCCAGTTATTTGCGGATAGGACGCCAGGATGATGGCTCCTGGCGTCTGCATAAATTGCGTCAGGATTTCATCGCCTCAAGGAAGGTGCAGATGGCGGATGACATTACGGTGTCGACGACCGTGCCATCCGGAGTGCTGAATTACCTGAATCCTGGGCACGCAGGGCTTAGCGTCAAGCTCATTGAAAATTGCGAGCAGTTTCTTTTTCAGCGTCCCGATGATGCGATCCATCGCGGCTTGGACAAGCAAGCCGAGTTGGACCTCGCCAATGCCAATAACTTCATGTCCAATTTCGAACCTCTGGCGACCCGTGACGCCAAAAGAATGCTGGACAACATCATCAGTTTCTCGGAATTCACCGAGCCCATGCAGACGCTCATCAAGACCGCCGCCACAAACGCCAAATCCTGCTATTTCGTATCCTCGGCTCAGCCACGTCTTGTCGGTGGTGTTCCATCACCGAACATGCGTTATCTGCAGCTGAGGCCCGATGTCGCGAATCAACGAGAAACCTATATTGCAGAAATCGGCATGCGTCTGAGCAGGCGTGTTCGAGTTGGCAAGCCAATAGCCTTCCCAGTGAATGCCGTGCTGCAGGGGCGACGCAGCAATGCACCGAATCCGGCGAAGCAGATACCTGCATTAGCCGTTTACAATCCCATTCATTACCAGGAACTGCCGGAATTGTTCATGGATTTCATCTGCAGTGTGACCGGCAAGTCGCCCTCGACAACCGGTCTGGGTTCGGAAGGAGCGCTGACCAAGGGACCATTTAATGCGCTGAGTACTACATCCGACCTCAATAATGCACTTGTGTCATTTATCCTGTGCGGCTTCGATGGTTTCAGCTCGGTGGCGGGAACCATCGGGCCATATCATTCCATTGATCATGATATCAGTCTGCTGGTCCCTGAAATCTGGTGCCGTTTGCCGTTAGGTGATCGTGATCCTCAATATCTCATCAAGATGGGTTACCTGGAAAAGCTCGATGATTTCGCATATGACGGGCAGACGGTATTGGCCAGCCGGCTGGGATATCGCATCAGCAAAGGGTTTGTACATGCCTATCTGGGTAAAATATTCGACAATCCAACGAACGTGTTTGATGAGGCCATGCTCAAACCTGAACTGCAGGATATGCAGATATTTGTTGATGGCATGCATTACATCGCTGATGCACAACAACAGGCGGCATTGAGCTATTTTGATGACGGCACCATAGCGTGCGCTTGTCCGCCACTCAAGGCGCTGTTGAGCATTATGGCCTACGGTGAATATCAGGGCATGAGCTCAGATCACCCAGAGATACGTAAGATGTTCACGCGGGGCTATCTGCTCTCCAGCGATTGGTATCAGGAAAGGCTGAGCATCAAACAGCGGCGGGATATAGCGCTATGGGAGAATCATGTCGCGTACATTCATGAGAAGCTGCATCTCGCCGTGGATATGGATACGACAACTTTGAATATCTTGCTTGGAAAGGCGCGGACCGGATTGCAAAAGGTGCGTGGCGCCGACTACCTGCGCTCGCTTAATGGGACTATCGGCGCCGATCCATTGTGCTAAGGGATGTGCTATAGACTTTGCCAAGTGTGTTGAACCGAGCAGTGCAGATCACTGCGAGACAACGCCGAAGCGCACGCAGGCAGCCCTGATCGCGAAGGATATAGCCCTGAAATCTCTCTCGGCGCGCCAAATTACGCAGATCTACTAAACGGACAGGACGAAATCCAGCCGCTCTTTGGTTTGCCCGTCCTGGACTGTGCTGTTTATCTCCGTGATGAAAACCAAACAATCAATGTTATGTGATAGGGCTAATGTGACAGATGGAGAGAGAATGCAGTGCTTGTGAGCTAGGCTAGCTAGTTACAGAAGCTGCTTTTCACTACGTAATCATCAATTGCGTACACCTTACCTTCCGCTGTTGATTAGTCGCAGATCTGCACTGATAACAGATTTCAGAATTCCGCTGTAGCCAAGGTCGGACAATACACGTCTAATGTGCCTTGTAATGACAAGTTAAATACTGAAAATGGTTGTTGCAGTTTATTGATCATTACCCATTGGGATGACACAAACTCCCCTCTCCCTAACCCTCTCCCCGCAAGCGGGGAGAGGGGATAACC
>JBGSOE010000303.1:0-15017 GCA_041739295.1 Thiohalobacterales bacterium
CCGATGCACTTGTCGTAATCGACCAGCACAATGCCATCTTCCGCGCGTTTGTAGCTGGCGCCGGTCGGACACACGGGTACGCAGGGCGGATCCTCGCAATGCAGGCAGCTCTTCGGAAAATGCACCGTCTCCGTGTTCGGATAGGTGCCGACCTCGAAGGTCTGCACGCGGTTGAAGAAGGTACCGGTCGGATCCTGACCGTAGGGATTGTCGTCCGACATCGAGCCCGCTGTACCCGAGGTATTCCACTCTTTGCAGCTGGTCACGCAGGCATGACAACCCACGCAGACGTTCAGATCGATCACTAGTGCCAATTGAGTCATGTTGTAAGCCTTGTGCTTGGAACCGCCAAGACGCCAAGGGCGCCAAGAATTCTGTGAACCACCAAGGCGCCAAGGACGCCAAGAAGAACTCGTGAAAAAGGTTTTATCTTTTACATGTTCATGCCTTGGCGTTCTTGGCGCCTTGGCGGTTCAAACTAGTTTTTCTTGGCGTCCTCCGTGTCTTGGCGGTTCAAAAAATATTACGTATCAGGCGCGCTTCTTGCCGCCAGCGAAATAGGCAAGCCAGGATTTCTTCTGCTTGCTCTGACCAGGAACTGCCTTGACCGTGTCGAACTGCGGGAAGGAGACTTTTTCCTCGCCAGCTTCGGCCTTGTAAATGCGCACGCGCACGTCGTACCAACCCGCCTGACCCGTGACCGGATCGGAATTGGAGACATGGGCGCCGGCATCGTGCGCGGGCAGTTCTTCACTGATGACGTGATTGAGCAGGAAGCCTTCCTTGGATTCGTTGGCATTGGCTTCCAGGCCCCAGGCGCCGCTGGCCTTGCCGATGGCATTCCAGGTCCAAATGGTGCCGGGTTCGACCGCTTCGGAGTAGCGGCACAGGCAGCGAATCTTGCCCCATTGCGATTCCGCCCACATCCAACCGCCGTCTTCGATGCCTTCCTTGCGTGCCGTAATCGGATTCACGTGCATGAAATTGTAGGTATGAATCTGGCGCAGCCAGGCATTCTGCGAATCCCAGGAGTGATACATCGCCATCGGCCGTTGGGTAATGGCGTTCAGCGGATATTTCTGCAAATCGGTCAGCTGCGATTCCAGTGGCTCGTAGTAGAACGGCAGTGGATCGAAGTAGGTCTCGATACGTTTACGCAGATGATCCGGCGGCTGTTTGCCCTGGCTCTTGCCCTGCGCGGCCAGGCGGAATTTCTGCAGTACCTCGGAATAGATGTGGCACAGGATCGGTTCCGCGTAGCGGGTCAGGCGATGCCGCTGCGCCCATTCCAGGTAACCCTGGTTCCAGTTGCGCATATATTGGTACGACTTGGGCAGATGGTATTGGAAGACGCAGTTGTTCTTCTCGTACATCTCCCATTGTTTCGGGTTCGGTTCACCCTTCAGGAATTTCTCGCCGCCCTTGCCGCGCCAGCCGGCCAGGAAGCCGATACCGGAACCGGGTTCGGTTTCGTAGTTGATGATGAAATCCGGGTAGTCGCGATATTTGCGTTCACCATTCGGCTTGGTGAAGGCAGGCAGTTTCAGACGCGAACCCATTTCGATGAGCACTTCCTGAAATGGCTTGCACTCGCCCGTGGGCGGTACCACCGGGATACGCACGGAATCCACCGGACCGTCGTATTCGGAAATCGGTCGATCCAACATGGACATCACGTCATGGCGTTCCAGATAAGTGGTATCCGGCAACACCAGATCGGCGTAGGCAACCATTTCGGATTGGAACGCATCGGCGACGATCAGGAACGGGATCTTGTACTCGCCGTTGTCACCCTTGTCGTTGAGCATCTTGCGGACCTCGACCGTGTTCATGGACGAGTTCCAGGCCATGTTGGCCATGAAGATGAGCAGCGTGTCGATCGGATACGGATCCTGGCGCCAGGCATTGGTGATGGCGTTGTGCATCAGGCCGTGCACGGACAATGGAAATTCCCAAGAGAATGCCTTATCGATGCGCACCGGTTTGCCCTGGTCGTCGACAAACAGATCATCCGGATCGGCCGGCCAACCCAGTGGCATACCGCCCAAGGGTGTATTGGGCTGCACACCTTCGGGGCCGGTGGGTGTTTTCGCGCAAGGCGGGATCGGGCGTGGGAACGGTGCCTTGTGACGGAAGCCGCCGGGCCGGTCGATGGTGCCAAGGATGGACATCAGGATCGACAGGGCGCGGATGGTATGAAAACCATTGGAGTGCGCGGCGAGTCCACGCATAGCATGGAACGACACCGGGTTGCCGGTAACCGTCTGGTGTTCCTTGCCCCAGGTGTCGGTCCAGGGAATCGGCAGTTCGATCTTCTCGTCGCGCGCGACAATGCCCATTTCATGCGCCAGGCGCTTGATGGTCTCGACCGGTATGCCGGTAATTTTGGACGCCCATTCCGGCGTGTAGTCTTTCACGCGATCGACCAGCATCTGGAAGGCCGGTTTGACGGGTGTGCCGTCGTCGAGGCGGAATTCACCGAGCAGATAGGGGTCAGCGCCTTCGGTGTGCGTGGAGATCGGACGGTTCAGCTCGCGATCCCACCACAGCTTATTCTGCGGATCGAAGCAACCTTCTTCCGGCGGCACTTCAAAGCGCACGAACATGCCGTATTCGGTGCTCTTTTCGTCGAGATTCACGAGCTGTGCGGAATTGGTGTACTGGATCAGAAACTCGCGGTCATACAGGCCTTGCTTGATGATTTCGTTGGTCAGCGCCAGCAGCAGCGCGCCATCGGTACCTGGCTTGATCGGGATCCACTCGTCGGCAATGGCTGAATAACCAGTGCGCACCGGATTGACGGAAATAAACTTGCCGCCGTTGCGCTTGAACTTGGACAGTTCGATCTTCATCGGGTTGGAGTGGTGATCCTCGGCGGTGCCGATCATCACGAACAACTTGGAGCGTTCCAGGTCGGGGCCGCCGAATTCCCAGAATGAACCGCCGATGGTGTAGATCATGCCGGCCGCCATGTTGACTGAGCAGAAGCCGCCGTGCGCGGCATAATTCGGGGTGCCGAATTGTTTGGCGAACAGACCGGTCAGGGCCTGCATTTGATCGCGGCCGGTGAACAGCGCGAACTTTTTCGGGTCGGTAGCGCGGATCGGGGCCAGACGTTCTTCCATAATCTGGAAGGCTTCATCCCAACTGATCTCTTCGAATTCATTATCGCCGCGGTCGGCGCCTGCCTTGCGTTTGAGCGGCTTGGTCAGGCGTGCCGGCGAGTATTGTTTCATAATGCCCGAGGCGCCCTTAGCGCAGATCACGCCCTTGTTAAGCGGATGATCGGGATTGCCCTGGATGTAACGCACTTCACCATCACGCAGCGTAACGCGGATGCCGCAGCGACAGGCGCACATATAGCAGGTCGTGTTTTTGGTCTCGATGCGGCTGTTGGCATCCACGATTTTGTTCAGTGGATCGTGGATGGGTTTGGGGTCTTGCATAGGGAAATGATCCATTGGCAGGTTACCAGGCGGTGTACATTAGCGAATTAGTAGGTTTTTCACCAATCAAGAAATCTGTAAACAGCATAAAATATTATAATATTCTAATAAACCTTGATATAATAAAAAATTGTTTATCAAGAGCTTGTGTATGGCCCGCTGGACATGGACTCGAATAAGGGCATTTTATGATGCCTAAAGATAAAACTGTTTGGCTTTCCCAAGACGACCCCTTAAGGTATCAGCCCCTGCCAATGGGCAGGTCCGTGTGGCTGGCTGGCTGATGCACCCCGTTGCATACCCAACCAATATATAGAACAACCACGCCAATGATGAAGTGAGGAGCCCCATGTCGAAGCTAGTTAAACCGCATGGTGGGGGGGAACTCAAACCCCTGCTGTTGGAAGGCCAGGCACTGAGCGCTGAGAAGAAACGCGCCGAAGGTCTGAAGAAAGTAAACGTATCATCGCGCGAAGCCGGCGACATCATCATGATGGGCATCGGTGGCTTCACGCCCCTCACTGGTTTCATGACCCGTTCCGATTGGCAGGGCGTCTGCGACGGGATGAAGATGGCAAGCGGTTTGTTCTGGCCGATCCCGATCACACTGTCCACCGACAAATCGACCGCTGATGGCATCAAGGAAGGCGACGACATCGCGCTGTTCGATGCCGAGAGTAATGAAATTCTCGCCACCATGAAGATTACCGAGAAGTACGGTATCGACAAGGCGCACGAGTGCATGCAGGTCTACAAGACCACTGACCTTGAGCATCCGGGTGTGAAAATGGTCATGGCGCAGGGCGACGTGAATCTCGCCGGCCCGATCAAAGTCCTGTCCCAGGGCGGATTCAAAGAAGAGTACGGCGATCAGTTCATGACGCCCGCGGAAACCCGCGCTGCCTTCGAGAAAATGGGTTGGTCGCGTGTCGCGGCATTCCAGACCCGTAACCCGATGCATCGTTCGCATGAATATCTGGCCAAGATCGCCATTGAGACGATGGACGGTGTGCTCGTTCACTCGCTGCTTGGCGCGCTCAAGCCCGGCGATATTCCCGCTGAAGTCCGCTCCGAAGCCATCAGCGTACTGGTGGAAAATTACTTCGCACCCAACACCGTGATCCAAGCGGGCTATCCGCTCGACATGCGTTACGCCGGTCCGCGCGAAGCGCTGCTGCATGCATTGTTCCGTCAGAACTATGGTTGCTCGCACCTGATTGTTGGGCGTGACCATGCCGGCGTGGGTGATTACTACGGCCCGTTCGATGCGCAGAAGATTTTTGACGAGATTCCGGCCGGTTCGCTCGAAACCAAGAACATGAACATCGATTGGACCTTCTGGTGCAACAAGTGCGGCGGTATGGCCTCGCAGCGCACCTGTCCGCACAGCAAGGATGATCGCATCCTGTTGTCCGGTACCAAGGTGCGTTCGATGTTGTCCGAAGGCCAGGATCTGCCGGTTGAATTCAGTCGACCGGAAGTTGCCAAGGTGTTGCAGAAATACTATGCAGGCCTCAGCGCCGAGCAGAATGTAAAAGTCGAGTTGAAGGGTCATTCGGCTGCGTAAGAAATTTTCGCCAGGATCGTGCGGTGTTCTGCACCATGTGATGCCAGCGAGTTAAGGACTTAAACCTGCCGGAAGCGGATTCGCGATACGCCCCGGCCAAGGTCAGGTGGAAGTTCGAACAACAGGGCCGCGATGTTCGCGGATTGCTAGCAAAGAAAAGAAACAGGAGATCTCCTAATGCCGACATACGTTCGTACCGACAAGTGCGATGGCTGCAAGGGTCAGGACAAGACCGCGTGCATGTACATCTGCCCCCATGACTTGATGAAGCTCGACAAGGACGGTTCCGAAACCGGTCATGCAATGAAGGCTTTCAACCAAGAGCCAGAGCAGTGCTGGGAATGCTACTCCTGCGTGAAGATCTGCCCGCAGCAGGCTATCGAATGCCGTCATTACGCCGACATCGTGCCGCTGGGTGGTTCCGTGCAGCCGCTGCGTGGTTCCGACTCCATCATGTGGACCATCAAGTTCCGCAACGGCACCCTGAAGCGCTTCAAGTTCCCGATTCGTACCACTCCGGAAGGCTCCATTGAGCCCTACGCCGGCAAGCCGACTGCAACGATGGCCACCATCAATAACATCGGCTTCTTCACTGGCACTGAGAATGGCGGCGTAACCGCTGGCTTCCGTCCGGGTAACCGCGCTGAGTTGATTCGCCTCTAAGGGCTGATTAACGCACTCGCGACTTCAGAATCAATTTAGTATTTAGAGGTAATCATCATGGCTGGTGAATTTGGTAATCCAGAAGTAATTCAAGAGGAAGTCGACATCCTCTTGATCGGTGGCGGCATGGCCTGCTGCGGTGCCGCGTTTGAAATCGTGCAATGGGCGGAAGCTGCCAAGAAAGAGGCCGGCGTTGATCTCAAGATCAAGCTCGTTGATAAGGCCGCTATGGATCGTTCCGGCGCGGTTGCGCAGGGTCTGTCCGCAATCAACACCTACATCGGTACCGAGCAGGATCCGGCGGACTATGCCCGCATGGTTTCCAACGATCTGATGGGTCTGACCCGTGACGACTTGGCCTACGACCTGGGCCGTTGCGTTGACGACTCCGTGCATCTGTTCGAAGAGTGGGGCCTTCCGATCTGGAAGACCGACGAGAACGGTGAGCGTCATGACGGTTCCAAGGGTCTGCCGTCACTGAAGGACGGCGGCAAGCCGGTCCGTTCCGGTAAGTGGCAGATCATGATCAATGGCGAATCCTACAAGTGGATCGTCGCTGAAGCCGCCAAGAAAGCCCTGGGTATGGATCGCATTGAAGAGCGCATCTTTATCGTCAAGCTGGTCAACGACAAGAACGACAAGAACCGCATCGCCGGTGCTGTTGGTTTCTCGACTCGCGATCAGAAAGTGGTTGTGTACAAGGCCAAGGCTATTCTGCTGGCCGCTGGCGGTTGCGTGAACATTTTCCGTCCGCGCTCCGTGGGTGAAGGTACCGGCCGTGCTTGGTACCCGGTGTGGAACTCCGGTTCCACCTACGCCATGGCCGCTGAGGCTGGCGCTGAAATGACCATGATGGAAAACCGTTTCGTGCCGGCTCGTTTCAAAGACGGTTACGGCCCGGTCGGCGCCTGGTTCCTGCTGTTCAAGGCCCAAGCCACTAACGCCTATGGCGAAGTGTACATGGTCAAGAACAAAGAACTGTTGAACGATTATCCTCCCTACGGTCAGGCTGCTGTTCCGGCGTCCTGCCTGCGTAACCACCTCATGCTGAAAGAGATGAAGGAAGGCCGCGGTCCTATCTATATGGATACCGTGACCGCCCTTGCCAAACTCCGCGAGACCTTGTCGCCGCGCGAAGTGAAGCATCTTGAAGCCGAGGCCTGGGAAGACTTCCTCGACATGTGCATTGGCCAGTGTGGTATCTGGGTCGGTGAGAACATCGAGCCGGAGAAGAAGAACTCCGAGTTGATGCCGACCGAGCCCTACCTGCTGGGCTCGCATTCGGGTTGCTGTGGTATCTGGGTATCGGGTCCGACCGACGTGGGCGCACCGACTGCTGAAGAGCATGCCGATGCTGCCAAGATTCCAAGCCATTTGCCGAGCGGTTGGAGCTGGGGTTATCGCTCCATGACCACCGTTAAGGGTCTGTTCACTGCCGGTGACGGCGTGGGCGCTTCGGGCCATAAGTTCTCCTCCGGTTCGCATGCCGAAGGCCGTATGTGCGCCAAGTCCATGGTGCAGTACTGCATCGACAACAAGGACCTGAAGGTCGAGCTGGATACTGATCCGGCCCAACTGGTTGAAGATATCTACAAGCCAGTGCGTACCTACCTGGAGTTCAAGGACTTCTCAACTGCGATTGACGTCAACCCCAACTACATCACCCCCAAGATGCTGCAGTTCCGTCTGCAGAAGATCATGGACGAGTACGTTGCAGGTGTCGCGACCTACTACACCACGAACGAGAACATGCTCAACGTGGCGCAGGAAAAGTTGGACATGCTGAAAGAAGACGCCATGAAGATGCGTGCGAAAGATCTGCACGAACTGCTGCGCGCCTGGGAAAACTATCATCGCATCCTGACCGCCGAAGCTCACTTGCAGCACATCCTGTTCCGTCAGGAGTCCCGTTACCCGGGCTTCTACTACCGCATGGACAAGAACTTTGTCGATGAGGAGAACTGGCATTGCTTCGTGAACTCCGTGTATGACAAGTCCACCCACAAGTGGACCTGCTTCAAGCGTAAGCACGTGGATATCGTTGATAAGTCCAAGCTGTTCAAGCCTGCCGCCCACTAAGGTCGGTTGTCTGTAGGACTGGAGAACCGGGCGTCGCAAGGCGTCCGGTTTTTTGTTTTATTGGCTTGATACCGCCTTGCTCGGACAAGTCCTGCGCAGGCTGACTGCAAGGGGAGAGAATTCTCTCCCCTTGCAACCCCTCATTGGGTGAGTCTCACGCAGTTGTAGGCCGGGTTTGATGTTGCAGGCTGACTGCTTGGAGAGAGGCAGTTCTCTCCTGGCAACACCATGTCGGGCGGTATCCTTACCCGACAAGCAGGATTTCGACGTCCAGTGTTCGGTTGAGTAGCATCTGCTGTTATAGAAGTAATGGCATCTGAATAGTTCGTCATTCCGGCGCATGCCGGAATCTATGCGATTCAATGCGCTGGATTCCGGCATTCGCCGGAATGACGGCTGGGCTGTTGATCAGAAGTTCGTCAGATTTTTTTTACAGTTAAAGAACAGTCGCCGTAGTTTGGCGTGTGTTCGGGAGAAGTGCCGTGAGTGAGCGTCTTATAAATGATTTGCCGTTTGCGCAAAGCCCTGTCCTGCCGCAGACCATCGAAGGCAGCGCGCAAATCCAGTTTCGTTGTCATAAGGATATCGATTGCTTCAACGCCTGTTGCAAGAACATCGATATCGCACTTACGCCATACGATGTTGTGCGCTTAAAGAAACGCCTCGGTATGACCTCGGGTGAATTCCTGGTCAAATATACCTTCCCTTACGAAATAGAAAGGGACGGCATCGCCGGTATCAAGCTAAAGCCGGTTGAGGATGGCAGTGCCTGTCAGTTCATGACGGATGCGGGCTGTAGCGTCTACGAGGATCGCCCGACATCCTGTCGCTATTACCCGGTTGCGTTGTTGTCGCTGCGTCGCCAGGATGAATTCACAGATCGTACTGCGTATGCGCTGGTGAAGGAGTCGCATTGCCATGGCCATCTGGAAGACCGCAAACTGACGGTGGACGAATACCGCAAGGAACAAGGCGTGGAAGAATACGACGACTACGGTCGTGGCTGGCGCCAGTTGATCCTGAAAAAACAATCGTCGGGGCCAACGGTTGGCAGGCCATCGAAACGCAGTCTGCAATTGTTCTTTATGGCCTGTTATGACGTTGATCAATTCCGTGAGTTCGTAAAGAGCCCGTCGTTCGAGGATGTTTATGAAATCGATCAGGCTACAAAAGATAAACTGTACAACGATGATGTCGAATTGATGTTATTCGGCCAGCGTTTCCTGGCTCAGGTGATGTTTGGTGACGATTTCATTAAGGTGCGCGCGGATGCCTATGAGCGTCGCGCTGCAAAGAAATCGGAGCGCGAGGCGCGATTGGATGAGATCGTCGAGAAACTTGGGCCGTTAGAGCCCTCTGCGCAACCCGATGACGATAAATACAAATACGTCGACGACTGACGGCACGGAAGATAAGCGCATGAACGCGGATTTACAGATTGGCTCGGAATACTTTGTTGAGCACGAGCCTTACTATGTGCCCACCGGCGATGAAGTGGAAATCTTCGACGCCGCCTATGCGCACAAGTTGCCGGTGTTATTGAAAGGCCCGACCGGCTGCGGCAAGACGCGCTTCATGGAGTACATGGCGTGGCGCTTGAAACGACCACTGATCACGGTGTCTTGTCATGATGATCTGACGGCATCGGATCTCGTCGGGCGCTATCTCGTGCGTGGAGGCGAGACGATCTGGATCGATGGGCCGCTGGCGCGTGCAGTACGCGTCGGTGCCATTTGCTATCTCGACGAGATTGTCGAGGCGCGTAAAGACACCATGGTTGTCATCCATCCACTCGGCGATGATCGCCGTCAGTTGCCAATTGAAAAGCTGGGTACGTTGCTGACAGCGCCAAAAGAATTTTGTTTGGCTGTGTCCTATAACCCCGGTTATCAAAGCGTGCTCAAAGATCTCAAACAGAGCACGCGCCAACGTTTTGTGGCCTTGGATTTCGATTATCCCTCGGCGGATCTCGAGGCGAGCATTGTTGCCAAGGAGTCAGGCATTGAACGTGATGTCGCCAATAAGCTGGTCAAGTTCGCGCAGATGACGCGCAATCTAAAAGGCAGTGGTCTGGATGAAGGTGCCAGCACACGTTTATTGGTGCACGCCGGTAAGCTGATTTCTGCGGGTGTACCGCCGGTCAATGCCTGCCGCAGCGCCATCGCCCGAGCCGTTACAGATGATGAGGAAATTCTCGCGGCGGTGCAGGAGTTATCGTCGTCGGTGTTTTGATTTTGTTTATTAATGCACACCAAAGACCGCAAAGAACGCGAAGTGAAAATTGAGTAAATGCAAAACATTAAAAAATATTTGCGCTCTTTGCGGTCTTTGGTGTGAATAATAATTGGCCAGAGATTCTCGAAGGCTAATCGCGCCATGGCCACCGCTGAAAAAAACCTGAGCTCCATAATTCATGATCTGGAAATCTGGTTCGATGTCGAATTCAGTTTTCTGAAAGTCGACGAGCTGGCCGCGCAGATCCTGGCATTGCCCCCGCAAGACCGCGACTTCCTGTTGGATTGGACGCGCCGCATCTCCACGACCAACACCCAGATTGCCTATCAGTTCGCGCATAACGCCTTAAAAATGATCGCACGTCTGGATCGGAACGTCGTCGAGGCCTGGGCGTTGCAGGCGATGGACAGTTACGATCGCAGCGGATTGCATGCCGCACTCAAGGTCGTCCACGACGTGGATCACTCATTGCAGTTACGTCATGAACACGCGGCCGGCGTCGTGTTCGATGAGATAAGTGCCATCCTGTTCACCTTCGCACGCGGCCTGTCAGGTCGTCGCTTACGTCTGGAACAGGGCGAGCAGGCCTATACCGATTCGGAAACCATTTATCTGCCGGCTGTGGTCGCGCATCTGGAAAGTGCCGCCGATAATTTTCAGCTGTGCAAGGCAATGGTGGCGATGTTCTGGGCGCAGACCCGCTTTGGTACCTTCCGAGCGGATTTGATCACACATCTGCAACCGTATGCAGACAGCGAACGCGCCGTGCAACTGTTTCATAGCTTGGAAACGTTGCGGCTTGAGGCATGTATTGCACGAGAACTGCCGGGGTTATACCGGGCAATGTTGCGTTTGAAGGAGTTGGCCGGCGAATCTGGGCGTGATCCGATTTGGCATGATCATGCTGAGCGTCTGAGTAGAGAAGATGCTTCGGTGCAGGATAGTTTGGAAGCCCTTGCCGGGTTGTATGAGCGCAGCATTGATCCGCTGAATATCTGTTACCAGGGTACGCTGCGACCGGATCTGGTGGCCGAGTGTATGGCGGCGCGCATTACCAAGGAGAAGACGCTGCTGCGTGTGAAGTTGGCGGCATTGCAGGATGAACTGCATCCGCGCCATGACACACCAGACACGCCAGATGCTGAAACTGAAGCGAACAAACCAGCGCGCTTTGAGTTGAAGGCCGCCGAGGATCGAGAGAGCGAACCAGGCGTCTTTGATCTGTTTCTCGACGATGTACCGATTGCGCCGCCCCAGGATGTGCGCCAACTACTGACTTCGGTGCGCCTCGATTTCGGTGAGATACCACCCGAGTACCTCGTTGCGGCAGGTCCCGGTGAATATGATCTAAGTCTGTATGATGAAAAACAGGCCAATCCGGATGAGGTCTGGCAGGGTACCTATCATGAAGAAGGTGCGACGTTCTATTCAGAATGGGACTACGGGCGGCAGCATTATCGTAAGAACTGGTGCGTCATGCGTGAAAAGGATGTGACGCCGATCCATGATGATTTTGTAGCGACTGTGTTGAATAAATATCTCGGTCAGGTAAAGCATCTACGCAAGACCTTCGAGATGATGCGCGATGAAAATCGTCTGCTGAAACGTCAGGCGCAGGGCGATGACGTCGATATCGATGCGCTGGTTGAAGCGCTCGCCGATGTAAAGGCCGGTCAGGAGATGACTGATCGGTTGTTCACGCGCATGCATCGCGTTGACCGGAATATTGCTGTGGCCTTTATGGTCGATATGAGTGGATCCACCAAGGGCTGGATCAATGAGGCTGAACGCGAGGCCTTGGTCATGTTGTGTGAGGCGCTGGAAACCCTCGGCGACCGTTACGCCATTTATGGTTTTTCAGGTCTCACCCGCAAACGCTGCGAACTGTTCCGCATCAAACGCTTCGACGAACACTACACCGATGAGGTCAAGGCGCGCATTTCCGGTATCCGCCCGCAGGAATACACGCGCATGGGTTTTGCGATCCGTCATCTGAGCAAGTTGCTCAACGAGGTCGAGGCGCGCACCAAACTGCTGATCACCTTGTCGGACGGTCGTCCGGACGATTATTTCGATGTGTACCGTGGCCAGCACGGCATCGAAGACACGCGGATGGCATTACTGGAGGCCAAGCGTCAGGGTGTGCATTCCTTCTGCATCACCATCGACAAAGAGGCGCGCGACTACCTGCCGCATATGTATGGTCATGCCCGCTACACCATCCTCGACGATGTCCAGCAACTGCCGCGCAGGGTCGCGGACATCTACCGCCGCATTACTACCTGAGATTGGCGCTGCCCAACTGATCGGTCATCCCTATTAATAGGGTTGATAACGTCCGAAAACTAAAATAACTTGTTGTTTTAATTAATTTAAATTGCGTCGCGTCTAAGAGTTGGGGGCGAAATAAACGATAAGTAAATTTTATGTTACTTATTATAATCATTGACTGGTATTTATGGCTCAGGGTGTCTAAAGTGCCTATCCACTGAAGTGACCGATCCCTTGGGGACCGTTATTTCGGGTACGGATTCGAGGCGGTGCAAAGATCTGGCCTTGATATACCACCGAATTTTTTATGACTGTTGAGGAACCAAGCCATGGCAGTAAAAAGCTATAACGCCGGTGTTAAAGAATACCGCGAAACCTATTGGATGCCGGATTACACCCCGAAAGACACCGACATCCTGGCCTGTTTCAAGATCACCCCGCAAGCCGGAGTGCCCCGCGAAGAAGTCGCCGCTGCTGTGGCCGCTGAATCTTCAACCGGTACCTGGACCACCGTGTGGACCGACCTGCTGACCGACCTGGATTACTACAAGGGCCGCGCCTACGCCATTGAAGACGTACCCGGCGACGACACCTGCTTCTACGCCTTCGTAGCCTACCCGATCGACCTGTTGGAAGAAGGCTCAGTCGTTAACGTGCTGACCTCGCTGGTCGGTAACGTGTTCGGCTTCAAGGCGCTGCGCGCGCTGCGTCTGGAAGACATCCGCTTCCCGATTGCCTACGTGATGACCTGCAATGGCCCACCACAGGGTATCCAGGTCGAGCGCGACATCATGAACAAATACGGTCGTCCGCTGCTCGGCTGCACCATCAAGCCGAAGCTCGGTCTGTCCGCCAAGAACTACGGCCGCGCCTGCTACGAAGGTCTGCGCGGTGGTCTGGACTTCACCAAGGACGACGAGAACGTCAACTCGCAGCCGTTCATGCGCTGGCGTCATCGCTTCGACTTCGTGATGGAAGCCATCCACAAGGCCGAAGCTGAAACGGGCGAGCGTAAAGGTCATTACCTGAACGTTACCGCACCGACCGCTGACGAAATGATGCGTCGTGCCGAGTACGCCAAAGAAATCGGCGCGCCGATCATCATGCATGACTACCTGACCGGTGGTCTGTCCGCTAACACCCAGTTGGCTCAGTGGTGTCAGCGTAACGGTATGCTGCTGCACATCCATCGTGCCATGCACGCCGTGCTCGATCGCAATCCCCATCACGGTATCCACTTCCGCGTGCTGACCAAGATCCTGCGTCTGTCCGGTGGTGACCATCTGCACTCCGGTACCGTTGTCGGTAAGCTGGAAGGCGATCGCGATGCGACCTTGGGCTGGATCGACACCATGCGTGACAAGTTCATCAAGTAAGACCGTTCACGTGGTCTGTTCTTCGATCAGGATTGGGGCTCCATGCCGGGCGTTCTGCCGGTGGCCTCCGGTGGTATCCACGTGTGGCACATGCCGGCGCTGGTCAACATCTTTGGTGACGATTCCGTACTGCAATTCGGTGGCGGCACCTTGGGCCATCCTTGGGGCAATGCGGCCGGTGCCGCGGCCAACCGTGTTGCGGTTGAGGCCTGTGTTGAAGCGCGTAACTCCGGCCGTGAACTTGAGAAGGAAGGTAAGGACATTCTTACCAATGCTGCTAAATCCAGCCCTGAGCTCAAGATCGCAATGGAAACCTGGAAAGAGATCAAGTTCGAATTCGATACGGTTGATAAGCTCGACGTTAAGCATAAATAAGCTCGTAGGGACGAGGTTCTAGGGTCTAGGAAGTCCTGGTTCCTCGGCCCTGGAGCCTGGTGGGTTGGCGCTCGGTACTCACCGACACAATTTAACCGAGTTCGTAAAGAATTTAACTTTGGAGTACAACCATGAGTGAAGTACAAGACTACAAATCAAGCTTGACCAATGCAGAAAGCCGCAAGTTTGAAACCTTTTCCTACCTGCCGGCAATGACGGCGGACCAGACCCGCAAGCAGATCCAGTACATCGTGAACAAGGGCTGGAACCCGGGCATCGAGCACACTGAGCCTGAAAATGCGATCAGCAACTACTGGTATATGTGGAAGCTGCCGATGTTCGGTGAAACCAATGTCGACGCGATTCTGGCCGAGCTCGAAGCCTGCCACAAGGCGCACCCGAAGAATCATGTGCGTCTGTTGGGCTTTGACAACTACGCGCAGTCCGCAGGTGCGTCGATGGTTATCTACCGCGGTAAGACGGTCTAAGTCGGTAGTAGGGTAGCAACACCATCCAAAGCCCCTGCCCGAACAGATCCGGACAGGGGCTTTTTTTTTGAGCACAGATGCAGTATGGATAAACCGAAAACCTACGTCGGCGTCGATAACGATGTGAATGGTGGCATGACCACCATCGGCAAGATAATTCGCGATGCCTGGGTGTTCGGGATTATTCCCGAGACGGAAACCTGTGTCGGATGGAACCTGGCCGGAGTCGATGCCTTGCTGCAAAAGGTCAATGATGAGTGGGACAAATACGGCTGCCTGGTCAGCCATCTGCCCGCCGACCTGCGCGAGCGCCATCAACGAATTCATGATGCGGCCATCGCCCGTGCCAAGGCGGCCGGGTGGAACGGTGAAGTCGAAACGGATGACGAAGCCAAGTAGGTTTTCAATGGGGTCAGACTCACTGCTGTCCCATTAACTTTTTGTTGTTATACCGTAAGTTGGTGCAGTGATTGAGAAACAAGGTGTTAGCTGGCAGTGGAAACATGAAAATCGATAA
>JBGSOE010000308.1:0-8515 GCA_041739295.1 Thiohalobacterales bacterium
TCAGGCCGATGGCTTGGCGTGCCGCCGGCGCCCGGGTCAGGCGCGTGATCCAGCCGGCGAGCAGGCCGGTGGTCAATACGGCCGGCAGCGTCCCCGCGCCGAACGCCAGCATATATAAAGCGCCCTGGCTGGCGCTGCCGGACGAGGCCGACCAGAGCAGGGTCGAATACACCAACCCGCAGGGCAGCCAGCCCCATACCAATCCGAAACCCAGTGCCTGCAGCGGTGACCGGACCGGCAGGAGCCGCTGGCCGAGCGGTTCCAGTCGGCGCCATAAGGGTTTGCCGAGGCTTTCCATGTGGGCGAATTTGGGGAACCAACCGGCCAGGTACAGGCCGACCCCGATCAGCAGCAGTGCCGCGATCCAGCGCAACAGTGTATGGCCATACTCGGGGCTGATGGTTGTGAAGAGTTTGCCGCCGATCCCGCCCATCAGCGCGCCGGCCAAGCCATAACTGAGAATACGCCCGCCGCTGTAGGCCAGGGTGTAGCTGAAAAGGTTCAGGCGCTTGGTGCGTACCGTCGGCGGCAGGCTCAGACTCAGCGCCCCGATGATCCCGCCGCACATGCCAACGCAGTGCAAACTGCTGGCGAGCCCTATCAGAAAGGGCGGCAGAAACGGGGTGAGTAGGGTCAGGTCCAAGCGGCGGTTTCCCGAGTTAAATACGATCCGGCTTCTAAATGAGTCAGGCCAGGTGGCTGTGAGGGGCTATGGTATGTCACCGGCCAGTCTCGGGGCAGCCATTTTTAAAATATTTAATCTAATTAAATACAATATGTTAGCAAGTATCCTGTGTGGGGCAATTGAAACTGGCTCGCATAAAATTTTAGTGTAGGCTATAAATATTAAGACCACCCAGACGGAGAAGCCCCCATGCCCAGTGCTGCCTCGGTCCCTGCCAAGATCCCCCTGCGCGAACGCAAGTTTATCAAGACCCGCCTGCAATTGGCGCGGGCCCTGCGTGAGCAACTGGAAAAGACCTCGCTGGAAGATCTGAACGTACGCGACCTGTGCGAGCAGGTCGAGGTTTCCGAGGCGACCTTCTTTAATTACTTCCCCAAAAAATCCGATCTGCTGGGCTATCTGAGTCAGCTCTGGTCGGTGGAACTGGCCTGGAATGGGCAGCAGGCACTGGCCCAGGGCGGGCAGGGTTTGATGGTGGTGCAGGCGGTGTTCGACCGCGCGGCGCAACAGTTTCAAAACGCGCCGGGCGCGGCCGGGGAATTGATCGCCTGGCAGGCGCGTACGCGGGCCCGTCAGGCGCCGACCCCGCTTACCATTGCTGAGCGCCGGTTGGCCTTTCCAGATCAGGTTGGCATCGAGGCAATGACCGATCAAAGTCTGGAGCAGGTGTTGGCCAGCAGTCTGCAGCGCGCAACCGATCAGGGCGAACTTCCACGCAACGTGCATCTGCCGACGGTGATGGTCGGTCTGGTATCGATCTTCTACGGCGTGCCGCTGGCATTGCGCTTGAGCAATCCGGCCGGTATTGGCGCCATGTATCGACAGCAATTGATGATCTTCTGGAGCGGTTTGCGGCAGGTTGCCGCGCCGCGCGGTTAGGTGAGCGATGGTCCGCAGGGAAACGTTCGTCGGATTACGCTGCGCTAACCCGACCTACGAAGAGCGGATGGTGAGGTATACGTAGGTCGGGTTAGGTGCGCAGCGCCGTAACCCGACAAGGGATGCAGCCGCTGTATGATTGTGTTGCGCTGTCGGATTACGCTGCGCTAATCCGACCTACGAAGAGCGGATGGTGAGGTATACGTAGGTCGGGTTAGGTGCGCCGCGCCGTAACCCGACAACAACTCTCAAACAATATAAAGACAAGGACTGTCTATGCGATATCGGCGTGCCGTCATTCCCGGAGGTTCGTTTTTCTTTACCCTGGTAACGGCAAAACGACAGCCGTTACTGGCCTCCGCAGAGGCGGTAGATACATTGCGCCGGGCGTTGATCGCAGTACGCTCGGCGCGGCCCTTCGCGGTTGATGCAATAGTGGTGTTGCCCGACCATCTGCATTGCATATGGACCTTGCCTCCAGGTGATGCGGATTTCGCGACGCGCTGGCGTCTGGTTAAAACCTGGTTCACAAAACATTACGATCCTGTCCGGCATATGCCATCGGATGATGCGCGGGTGAGCGGGCAGGCAGGGCAGATATGGCAGCATCGCTATTGGGAACATGCGTTGCGGGATGAACTGGATTTTACGCGACATGTCGAGTACATCCATTTCAATCCGGTGAAACATGTGCTGGCCACATCCGCATCAGCTTGGCGGTATTCCAGTTTCCACCGGTATGTGGAGGCAGGTCTCTATCCGGAGGATTGGGGATGCGATGTGCAGGATATAGAAGGTGTTGGACACGAGTAAGGAAATGTCGGGTTACGCTGCGCTAACCCGACCTACGAAGAACAAATGCTTCGATGTAGGTAGGTCGGGTTAGGCGCGCAGCGCCGTAACCCGACGAGGAGATCCACCGTTGTGTGGGTGTATCGCCCTTGTCCGATTATGCTGCGCTAATCCGACCTACGAAGAATGGAGGGTGAGGTATACGTAGGTCGGGTTAGGCGCGCAGCGCCGTAACCCGACAAGGGATGCAGCCACTGTGTGATTGTGTTGCGCTGTCGGATTACGCTGCGCTAATCCGACCTACGAAGAATGGAGGGTGAGGTATGCGTAGGTCGGGTTAGGCGCGCCGCGCCGTAACCCGACAAGGATGGCGCACGTTACTTCAGTGTATCCAGATACGCACGCCAGCCACCCAGATGCGTGATGTTAGTTGCCTGCTCTACCGCATGCTCCTCACACAGAAATCCCGGAACCCAGCTGCCATCTTCGAGTTCCAGCTTACCGATGCCGAGTGGCGAAGGGATGCCAGCCACGAAGCTGCCGAAGTTTTCGACCGGCAATTCCCAGACCTCCAGCTCAATGCGTTTGCCGCGACTCGAGCGTACCAATCCCGGACGCTGCGGTGTCCCACCGGGCAACGCATACAGGCTATACCCGGGTGCGGTGCGAGTGCGGGCAATCAGTCGTGCATCGCGATCAATGAGTTGGTGGTTCAACGGCAGTCCCGACATGTGTGCACCACAGACCGCGACCTGTACAAGGTTGTTGCTTGTAGTATTGGTCTTGGCGCGCGGTGGCGGCAGTGATTTACCGGTTGCGCCGAGAGTGAGATTCAGTGCGCGCTGCACCGTGTCGGCGAGATCGAGCAGGGCCTGATCGTGAAATGCCGGCGCGATCAAGGTCACGCCGAACGGCAAACCATCGGGGCGAAAACCGGCGGGTATCGCGACCGCACTCAAATCAAGCAGGTTCATAAAATTGGTGTAGTAACCCAGATTGCTGTTGAGGCGAACAGGATCCGCATTCACTGCGTCGATGCGGTAGATCGTCCCGGCCGTCGGTGTGAGGATCATATCGATCTGCGACCAGACGGCTTCACTGGTGCGCTTTAATTCAGCCAATCGATAACTTGCACTGAAGGCATCCAAGGCGCTTGGTTTGGCGCCGGCTTCGATGATTTTGCGGGTGACCGGCAGCATCGCCTCGGGCTGGGCTTCTATCAGGGTACGGGTTGCCAGATAACGTTCCGCTACCCAGGGGCCTTCATAGAGCAGGCGTGCGGCATCGAGAAAAGGCGTGAAGTCGATCTCAATGATCGTGCCGCCGAGGGCGCGAAGATGTTCGACACTCGTTGTGAACAGTTGTTGTGCAGCGCTGTCGCCAAAAAATTCCAGCTGTTGCGCGCGCGGCACGCCGACCCGGAAGCCTGTCGTCGGCAAGGATGTGGTATGGCATGCAGGTGCAGGACGCGCAAAGGCATCGGCAGGATCAAAATGCGCAGCTACATTGAGCACGCAACGCGCATCATCCGCCGTTAGCGCGAATACCGAAACGCAATCGAGACTGCGACAGGCCGGTACCACGCCGCCTGTACTCAGCAAGCCGCGCGTTGGTTTGACCCCGATGAGATTGTTAAACGCGGCCGGCACGCGCCCAGAGCCTGCGGTATCGGTGCCTAATGAGAATGACACCTGGCCGAGTGCAACGGCGACCGCCGAGCCGGCACTCGATCCGCCGGAGATGTAGTCTGGGTTGAAGGCGTTGCGACAAGCGCCGTAGGGTGAGCGTGTGCCGACCAGTCCCGTGGCAAACTGATCCAGGTTGGTCTTGCCGATGGGAATGGCGCCGGCATCGATCAATCGTTGCACCACATGCGCGGACTGTGTCGGTGTGTAGCTGAACTCCGTGCACGCCGCAGTGGTGGGCGTGCCGGCCAGATCGATGTTGTCCTTGATGGCGAACGGGATGCCATACAGCGGCAGATCTTTGGGATTGCGTGCGCTGAGTGTAGCTGCATAGGCTAGCAGTTGTTCGCGCGACAGATGTTCGATCCAGATGTTGTGGCCGGTATGATCTGCACAGCGCGTCAGTACCAGTTCAATGACATCGCGCGGCGTGAAGCGCTGTGCGCGATAACCATCAAGCAGCGTGCCGATGCCGAAGCTCAGATCAGGGTCTATCACAGTCCCACCTCAGAATTGTGTTGGCCACGAAATCCACTAAACCCACGAAACCTGAATAAAGGTATTTCTTTCGTGGGTTTGGTGGGTTTCGTGGCGATTCGGATGTTTCATGCATCCGGCCGCAGGATCACCAGCGTTTGTCCGGCCGAGACCGAACTGCCCGGTGCGCAGAGAATCTCTTCGACTACACCCGCGCCTTCGGCATCGATGCCGATTTCCATCTTCATGGCCTCGACAACGACCAGCGTCTGGCCGTCCTCGACGCGATCACCGGGCTTCACATTCACCGACCAGGCACTGCCAGTGACCGATGACGCGATGGCGATGCAACCTTCAGGTATAGACAGTCCCGCATCGGCGCTGGCGGCGTCGCCGGCAGGGTCTGCTTCGTACTGCACTTGGCCGGTGGCGATCCAGCGTTCACGTTCGGCATCAAACGCAGCCTGTTGGCGTTGTTTGAATGTGGTTATGGACGCTTGGTTGTCGGCCAGGAAACGATTGTAGGCGGCAAGATCGAGTTCGGTTTCCTCAATGCGCAGTTTGAAGCGGCCTTGAGGAAAATCCTCGCGCATCTGCTTGAGATCTTCCGCGCTGACCGGATAGAAACGGATCTGATCGAAGAACCGTAACAGCCAGCGCTTGCCCTCGGTGAAGTCGGCGGTCTGATGGTGCCGGTTCCACATCTGCACAGTGCGACCGACGAACTGATAACCGCCGGGTCCTTCCATGCCGTACACGCACATGTAGGCACCACCAATGCCGACCGCGTTCTCGGGCGTCCAGGTGCGTGCCGGATTGTATTTTGTTGTTACCAGACGGTGACGCGGGTCCATGGGTGTCGCTACCGGCGCGCCGAGATAGACATCGCCCAGGCCCATCACCAGGTAGCTGGCGTTGAACAGGATGTCTTTCACTTGCTCGATGTTATCGAGTCCATTGATGCGACGGATGAACTCAATGTTGCTCGGACACCAGGGTGCATCCTTGCGTACCGATTGCATATATTTATCGATAGCCAGTTGGGTGGACGGATCATCCCAGGACAATGGCAGGTGCACGATACGACTTGGTACACGCATATCGGTGATCGCCGGCAGTTGTTCTTCGGCTGCAAGCAGCAGATCCATAAGCGCGGCCTGACTGATGAGTGTGCTGTCGAAATGCACTTGCAGCGAACGAATGCCGGGCGTGAGATCGACGATGCCGTGTGGTTGCGCATTCTGCAGCCACTGCATCAGCGCGTGCACGCGAAAGCGCAGATTCAGGTCCAGTACCAGTGGACCGTATTCGATCAGCAGATAATTGTCGCCGGCTTGGCGATAGGTAACGGCGACACGATCATCATGTTCCGCATGACGTAGCAAGATCGGGGTTGCCGTGCTGCCCGGCACGAGAGGCATTGTCTCCACACTGATAATCGGCGCTTGCAGATCCTCAAGCATGGCATTCTGTGCCAGCAGGCGACGTTTCGCCTCGTCAACCGAAATGCAGTGGAAGCGGACATGATCGCCGGGCTTGAGTTGACCAACTTTCCATAACTCCGCTTGCACGATGGTCGCAGGGCAGACGAAGCCGCCGAGACTGGGGCCGTCCGGCCCGAGGATGACCGGCATGTCGCCAGTGAAGTCGATACTGCCGATGGCGTAGGCGTTGTCGTGAATATTGGATGGATGCAGGCCGGCTTCACCGCCGTCACTGCGTGCCCACTGCGGCTTGGGTCCGATCAGGCGCACGCCGGTGCGACTGGAGTTGTAGTGCACCTCCCAAGCGGTGTCGAAGAAGGTCGTGATGTCGGTGTCGGTGAAGAAATCCGGCGCGCCGTGTGGACCATACAGTACCGCGATGTTCCAGTGGGTGCCGTACTTTGGGATGAGTTCTGTCTTAAGTGCTTGTGGAGTGTGTTGGGCGCCTTCAGCCTGTGCCAAGTGCAGCACATCACCGATGCGCAGCATGCGTCCGCCATGTCCGCCAAATTGGCCAAGCGTGAAGGTCGCGGTACTGCCCATGTAATTCGGTACATCGAAACCGCCCTGCACGGCGAGATAACTGCGCATACCCGCACCTTTGATCGCGCGCAGCTTTAACGTCTGTCCAGCCCGTACTTCAACGGCTGTCCAGTTCGTTACAGGAACGCCATCCATTTCCGCGCGCATGTCGGCGCCGGTGAGTGCGATCATGCAGTTGGCATTGAAGCGCAATGTCGGGCCGGTGATCGTCAGCTCCAGTGCGGTGGCGCCTTGCGCATTACCTACCAGGCGGTTTGCCAGTCGCAAGGCGAGATGATCCATGGGCCCGGACGGTGGTACACCAACATCCCAATAACCGATACGGCCAGGCCAGTCCTGCAGAATGGATTGTGTACCGGGACTGATGACATCCACGGTGACGGGACGATAGTCGAAGCTGTCGAGATGGCGGGTAAACTGTTTTCCCTGTTGGAAGATATTATCCGCGAGCACTTGGCGCAGATAGTCCAGATTGGTTTCGATGCCCTGCACGCGTGTCTGCTGCAATGCAGTTTGCAGCTTCTCCAGCGCATCAGCTCGATCCGTCCCATGGCTGATAAGTTTTGCCAGCATCGGATCGTAATTGGGCGGCACTTCGCTACCGGTCTCGATCCAGGTGTCGACACGCAGCGACACCGGGAACGCGATCTCGGTCAGCAATCCACTCGATGGCTGGAAATTTTTGTTGGGATCTTCCGCATACAGCCGCACCTGAATGGAATGACCCTGCGGCAAGGCCTGGAAGCTGCTGAGATCAGGCGCCTCATCGGCCGCCGTACGCACCATCCACGCAACCAGATCGACGCCAGTGACTTGTTCAGTGACACCGTGTTCGACCTGCAGGCGCGTGTTGACCTCCAGAAAATAAAATGCATTGGAATCGGCATCAAGGACGAATTCCACGGTTCCGGCCGAGCGATAACTGACCGCCTGACCCAGCCGCACGGCCGCCTCGGCGAGTGCAGCGCGAATGTTGTCGGGGAGATTTGGTGCCGGCGTTTCTTCGATGACCTTCTGATTGCGGCGCTGCACCGAACAGTCGCGTTCACCGAGTGCGACTACCGTGCCGCGGCCATCACCGAAGATCTGGACTTCGATGTGGCGCGCATGCTGGACATATTTTTCCAGGAAGATGCCGCCCTGACCGAAGCTGCTGCGTGCCAGACGTTCCACCGAATGATAGGCCGCGTCTAATTGCTGTGAGTCCCAACACAGTTGCATGCCGATACCACCACCGCCTGCGGTGCTCTTGAGCATGACCGGGTAGCCGATCTGTCCTGCCTCGCGATGCGCATGAGTGATGTCATCGAGTAGTCCGCTGCCAGGGAGCAGCGGCACACTATTGTGTTGGGCGAGTTCGCGCGCGGTGTGTTTCAATCCGAAGTCGCGCATCTGTTGCGGCGTCGGGCCGATGAAGGCGATGCCCGCTTGTTCGCAAACCTCGGCGAAAGCGGCGTTTTCACTCAGGAAGCCGTAGCCGGGATGGATGGCCTGGGCGCCGGTTGCGCGCGCGGCGTCGAGGATTTTCTGCTGGTCCAGATAGCTTTGTGCGGCCGGTGCCGGTCCGATGCAGACCGCTTCATCGGCGGTACGTACGTGCAGCGAATGACGATCGGCCTCGGAATAGACCGCCACGGCTTTCACGCCAAGGTCCTTGAGGGTACGGATGATGCGGCAGGCAATGGCGCCGCGATTAGCGATCAGGACTTTGTCGAACATGCGGGTCTCACCGCGGGCCGTCCCGCATTCTGTTGCACCGCCGCGGGTCGTCCTGCGGGGTTGTTTAGTTTAAAAGGCTTAACCACCAAGGCGCAGAAGGCGCACGAAGGAAAACACTCAATCAATGTAAAAAAAGAGTTCCCTCTCCCCCCGCGGGAGAGGGCTAGGGAGAGGGGGCAGCTGGAACGTGCATCACCCTCTCCCTGACCCTCCCCCATCAAGGGGGAGGGGACTTTTCATCAACATTCATG
>JBGSOE010000309.1:0-1936 GCA_041739295.1 Thiohalobacterales bacterium
CTAACGCCTGGCGTACCAATCTATTCATGACATCCGGCGCTGAATATTTAAGTGCGCCGACGAGATGTTCTTCAAACTTGTCCGCATAGCCGTCGAAGAGTTCTTGCACATAACCGGCGGGCGATTGGGCCGGTGCTGCACTTGCGCCGATTATGCATAAAAAATAGGCGGCATTTGCGTGTTGGGGATCGACTTCGAGGATACGCCGGAAACACTGTTCGGCTTCAGCGAGGGCGCCGCGCTTGTGGAGGAGAAAGCCAAGATAGTAAAGCGCGCCGGTGTGCCAGGGTGCCCCCGCGAGTGCTTGCTTGAGGCAGGCCTCAGCATTGCCCGGGCGATTATCGAAGAGTCGCGACATCCCCAGATTGGAGAGCGCATCAGGATAGTTGGGTTGCAGTCTAACAGCCTGCTCGAAACAGGCTGTCGCCTCAGCGGCCCGGCCCATTTGCCTCAATGCCGTACCCAAGTTGTTGATGGCTTCGGGGTGCTTCGGCGTCTTCGCCAGCGCGGTGCGTAGCACACCTTCAGCGGCCGCAAAATTTCCTGAGTCGATCAGTGTGCAACCTAGATTTACCCCTGCATGGGTATCGCCTGGCCTAAGCCGGAGCGCCTCGCGAAACTGTTCCTCTGCCCGTGTGCTCTTGCCTAGTGATCGCAACACGCAGCCAAGATTGTTGCGTAGCGCGGCATCCGCCGGGCGTAATGCAACCGCGCGTTCCAGTGCAGATTCTGCTGCTGGATAGTCTCCGCTCATGCCGCAGACCATGCCGAGCATTCCAGCAATCTCGGCATCACCGGCACCACTGACTCGCTCAAGAACCTGGCGAGCTTCTGCGAGCTGCTGTGCCTGGATGAGTTGGTGCGCGCGTTGCTTTGCAGCTGTGGTGGGGTTCGATGTGGCCACTGCTTGAAATATCTCGACGTCGGGTTAATGCGTGGTTAATTCAGCGAGCATTACTGAACATTGGTTGTAGTTCCGGTGGCATTGCAGCCAGTACTTCAGGGCTGATGATTAACGGCCTTGTATCGTAGAAGTTGGTCGAATCGCGCCACCACGCGCGGCAAAAAATTAGATAGAGAATCGGTCGTTCGGCTTGGCTGAAATTCGCGGTCCCACCGTGGAGTAAGCGTGCGTCGAATAGATAGCATCCGCCAGGCTTCGGAATAATCGACACCGAGTCCATCAGGTCAGGTTGCGTATTTTTCCAATCGATTTGGCGGCGGTGGGTTCCCGGCCAGACTCGGGTTACGCCGGTCATAGCGCTGAGTGGGACGAGCGGTATCGCGAGTGTGATGGCGTAAGGCGGAATCGATTGTGATAGCAATTCGTCCTCGTCGAACAGAAACGGAAAGTCTACGTGTACGTGCTGATCTGCAGAGCTAGGCCGCGATGTGACTGCAACATAGGCATCAAGGATGCAGTTTTCGCCTAGCAGACGTCGAAGCACGGGCATCACCGTGTCGGGCGCAAACAGTGACGGGTTGTTAAACGGTGGTTTTATGTCAATGGCGAGCATGGTGCGCTTATCGCCTACTTCGCGGCTGGTGTTGATGGTATTGCCATAGGCCGCTTGATAGGCGAGGTTCACTTCGGCCAAATGCTCCGGTGAAAACGCATCGTTAATAATAACCGCACCATGCGTTAGGAAGGATTCACAGCAGTCGTTGACCACGGTAGTAGAAGAGTCGTTGCCGCGATTCGGGGCCTGGAAAGTAATTGCTTCCATTAGAGAGTGCGTTGTCATTTGAATTGTCGTGTTATCGATTCGATCTGCTTGAAGATCTGCTGTGCTGGCGCATTGTCTGGTTCCAATTGAAGTGCTCGCGAAATGGCGGACTGCGCTTCAGTGATCTGGCGTTTAGCTAACTGTATTTGGGCTAACAACGTATACGCTGTGACCATTGCTGGTGCTCTTTCGATGGCGGCGCGAACGCA
>JBGSOE010000331.1:0-5455 GCA_041739295.1 Thiohalobacterales bacterium
ATGGAGAGTCACACTACCGCACCCACCGTGCTGTTCGGCTGGGATCCCTTGTGGTTCGCCACCATCGTATTCGCCATCACCTATATCCTGGTGATGACCGAGCGCATCAACCGCGCGATCGTCGCTATGCTCGCCGCGGGAATCATGGTCCTCGCCGGTGTACTGACCCAGCAACAGGCCGTTTCCGGGGTCGATTTCAACACGCTGGGCCTGCTGACCGGGATGATGGTTATCGTGTCCATCACCCGAAAGTCCGGCGTTTTTCAGTACCTGGCGGTCTGGTCCACAAAAAAGGTCAACGCCGACCCCTGGGGCATTCTGGTGATGCTGGCCCTGGTGACCGCGGTCCTGTCCGCGTTCCTGGATAACGTCACCACTGTCCTACTGGTCGCTCCCGTGACCCTCTTGATCACCGAGACACTGGACATCAATCCCTATCCCTATCTCTTCGCGCAGATCTTCGCGGCGAATATCGGCGGCACCGCGACCCTGATCGGCGACCCGCCGAACATCATGATCGGCTCGGCCGTGGGTTACACCTTCAACGACTTCGTGCTCCACCTAGCGCCAGTGGCGCTGGTCATCCTCGTCGCGACTCTGATACCCATCTATCTCATCTGGGGTCGGCGACTTCACGCCAGCGCCGAAAACCGCCAATTGGTCATGAACTATAACGAGAAGGAAGCCATCACTGACAAACGGGTTCTACTGCAATCCCTCTTTGTCCTGGCGTTGGTCATCCTCGGCTTCATATCCGCCCACTCCATCCACCAGGAGCCCTCCACCATAGCCCTGTTCGGGGCAGCGGTTCTGCTTCTGCTCGACAACTACCCGCGCAGCGCGGAGGCGCAGACCCATGCCGTGCACGCCGCACTTATAGAGGTGGAATGGGTCACCCTGTTCTTCTTCCTTGGACTCTTCATCGTGGTCCATGCCCTGGAGCGCACTGACGCCTTAACGTTGTTGGCCCAGCACCTACTCTCACTGACAGGAGGCCATATGGGCATGACTGCCATGGTCATCCTGTGGGTCTCGGCGGTAGCCTCGGCGGTCGTGGACAACATCCCCTTCGTGGCCAGCACCATCCCACTCATCAAAGCAATGGCACCCACCTTCGGCGGCACGGAACAGCTCATGCCGCTGTGGTGGTCACTGTCACTGGGGGCCTGTCTTGGTGGTAACGGAAGCCTGGTGGGGGCAAGCGCCAACCTGATCGTGGCCGGGTTCGCCGAACGCTCCGGACACCGCATCAAATTCATACCCTTTATGCTGACGGCCTTCCCCTTGATGCTCCTGAGCATCGCCATCTCAAGCTTGTATGTTTGGTTGCGTTATCTCTAATGATGGTTGTTAACTGGACTCAGAATGAGATACCCCCAACACTATTTAACGAAACATCTAACGAGCTCAATACCGGAGCTATAAAACAGCTATCTCTAATATACTCACACCACCCAACACACCATATCAGACCTCGCATTCCTGAAAGTAAATTCACCATTCCCACACCATCACTCTCCCTGAAAGCCCAGTCTCGCACACATGACCCTTCTTGCGTCATAGTAGCGTTGTAGCCGCCCATTCCACCTCCCTTTGACCCAAATCAACCCTCTCCGCTCAACCCAGCATCCAGTTCGATTACACTGGATACTTCCAGGGCTAACGCGCGACTGAGCAAGCCAATGCTGGACAGGTCAACACCTACTCAGGAACCAGCGTCGGTTCCACTCGAAGCCCGTTGCTGGATGGTCACCGGCCAAGTGCAGGGCGTGGGGTTTCGGCCGTTTGTTTATCGGCTTGCGCAGTCACTGGCATTGTCTGGCTGGGTGCGCAATCGATTGGGGGAAGTCGAGATCTGCGCGGAGGGAACAGCAGACAGATTAGATCAGTTTGCCTGCGACCTGATAACGGCGGCGCCCTCTATCGCACGGCCACATATCGAGAACACCCGCACCATCGCGGTGATTGGTCTCACTGGTTTTGAGATTCGCACCAGCGCTGCGACGGAAACGCCGCGCATCCATGTGCCACCGGATTATTTCGCCTGCCCCGACTGTCTGCGCGAAGTGGACGATGCGCAGGACCGACGCTGTGGTTATCCTTTCACCAATTGCACGCAGTGTGGGCCGCGTTATACGCTGATCGAACGACTACCTTATGACCGCGCCAATACCAGCATGGCGAGCTTTCCCTTATGTGCCGACTGTCAGCGGGAATACAGCGATCCACTCAATCGCCGTTTTCATGCCGAACCGATCGCTTGTCCGGTCTGCGGTCCGCGGTTGGAATATGTCTCTGGCGATGAGTGTATTGAGGATACTTCTATCGCCTTGAGTGCGACGGTTGCGGCGCTGCACAACGGCAAGGTCGTCGCCATAAAGGGTGTCGGCGGTTATCACCTGGTATGTGATGCCCGCAATACTAATGCGGTGACTGCGCTGCGCACGCGCAAGCCGCGGCCGGATAAGCCGCTGGCGGTGATGTTTCCCGACTTGGCGTCGGTCGAAGCTTATGTGGAACTCACGGCTGATGAATACGCGTTGTTGTGCAGTCCGATGCGGCCGATTGTGTTGGCGCGTAAGCGGGCTACCCCCTCTCCCCTGGCCCCTCTCCCGCGAGGGGAGGGAATGACTGAACATGCAGCTGAGGATCGACATACAGCGGAGGATCGAAGAGAACACTGTGAGCTGGCACCGAATATTGCGCCGCGGTTAAACGAGATCGGGGTACTGCTGCCCTACTCTCCATTACATCATCTATTATGCCGTGCCTTTGACGCGCCGCTGGTTGTGACCTCAGGCAACCTGAGTGGTGAGCCGGTACTCACCGACAATCTGGAAGCCAGCACGCGTCTTGCACATATCGCCGATGCCTACCTGCATCACAATCGCCCTATCGTTCGACCAGCCGATGACCCCGTGTTTCGCACCATTGCCGGTAAACCTCGACCATTGCGGTTGGGCCGTGGCTGCTCGCCTTTAGAGCTTCAGTTACCGCATGCGCTCAAACAGCCTGTGCTCGCGGTCGGCGGACATTTGAAGTCGACAGTTTGTCTAGCCTGGGATGATCGTGCTGTTATCTCCCCTCACATCGGCGACATGGGCACGCCACGCAGTCTGGCCGTGTTCGAACAGGTCATCGCTGATCTGCAAAATCTATACGCCGTGCAGGCCGAGCACATTCTGTGCGACGCGCATCCCGGCTATACCACCACCCGATGGGCGCAGTCACAAAGCTTATCCGTGACCAAGGTATGGCATCATCACGCCCACGCCTCCGCACTCGCCGGTGAAAATATTTCTGACCAGGATTGGTTGATGTTCACCTGGGATGGTACCGGCGCGGGTGATGACGGTACGTTGTGGGGCGGCGAAACTCTATATGGTCGACCTGGACAGTGGCAACGGGTCGCACAATTGCGACCATTTTTCTTGCCCGGTGGCGACAAGGCGGGTCGCGAACCCTGGCGCAGTGCCGCGGCATTGTGTTGGGAAACAGGACACGACTTTCAGGGAGGACATAGTGAACTTGCGTTTGTGCAGCAGGCCTGGCGCACGCGTATCAATACACCTCAGAGCAGCGCCGCAGGCCGTCTGTTCGATGCGGCGGCGAGTCTGACCGGCGTGTTACAAAATGGCAGCTTCGAAGGCCAAGGTCCGATGTATCTTGAGGCGCTTGCACATGGACCCGGCAATGTTGTGGAGTTAGACCTATCACGAGGGTCGAACACATTATGGCAGACCGACTGGGCACCGCTGGTCGGCCATCTACAGGATACTCAGCTATCGGTTGCACAGCGCGCCGCGGATTTTCATGCCACGCTTGCGCGCGCCATTTGCCGTCAGGCAGAACAACTGGCGTCACAGCATCGCTTCGCCTGTGTGGGATTAACGGGCGGTGTGTTTCAGAATGCCTTGCTGGCGAAACTTGCCTGTGAGGAACTCTCTGTGGCGGGTTTTCAGGTGGCGTCACCCGAACGCGTGCCATGCAATGATGCAGGCATTAGTTTCGGGCAGGTTATTGAGGCGCTGTATGCTGATGATCACTAAATGTCCTCAGATCAGGTCGTCATTCCGACGCAGGCTGGACAAAAGCGCATACTGCGTTGAACGCCTGTTAGGCGACCCGAAGGGCGAGCGAAATGCGTTATCCAGCGCATTTCTGACTCCCCCTCTCCCTGGCCCTCCCCCTCGAGGGGGAGGAGACTTTTCGGCTATCTACGGCAGCAATCTGATGGCGCGCCTCACACGATGAAACTCATTCACCGAGATGAATTTCAAAGAAGACATCCTCTCTTCCCCTCGGGAGAGGGCCAGGGTGAGGAAATGAAATTTGGTAACCACTCCACCGATATTGTTCAGCAAGAGTCATTGGATACACAGGCATCGCTACGGAGCACTGCATGTCAACATCATTAACCGACACCCACATCTCCCTCGCCCACGGCAATGGCGGGCGCTATATGCGTGAGCTGATCGAGGGTGTGTTTGCCAAGCATCTCGGCAATCCGGCGTTGGATACTCAGGTCGATGCCGCATCGATCACAATGGATAGCAGCGACCTGCTGTTCACCACCGATGGCTTTACGGTACAGCCGCTGGAATTTCCGGGTGGCGATATCGGCTCCCTCGCGGTGCACGGCACTACGAATGATCTTGCGGTGGCCGGCGCGCTGCCGCGCTATCTCAGCCTGAATGCCTTTATCGAAGAAGGCCTGGAGGTTGCCGTGCTCGATCGCATCATCGCGAGTCTGGCGCGTGCCGCCAATGAGATCGGTGTGCAGGTCGTGGCCGGCGACACCAAAGTCGTGCGCCGCGGTGAAGGTGGTGGTCTCTATCTCGCCACTGCCGGTATCGGTACCCGACTGCCAGGGCCCAAGCTCGGACTGGATCAGATCCGCGACGGCGATGCACTCATCGTCAGCGGGCCGGTCGGCGATCATGGCATCGCGGTCATGCTGGCGCGTGAACAGTTCGGATTGCACGGCGATCTACGCTCCGATGCGGCGAGCGTTTTACCGTTGACGCGCGCCCTGCTGGAGTTTTCCGGTCTGCGTTTTATGCGTGACCCGACCCGTGGCGGGCTTGCGACGGTCTGCCATGAAATCCAACGTGCCACTCACAGCGGTATACACATTCAGCAGACTCAGATTCCTATCCGCGACACGGTACAGTCCGTGTGCGATATGCTCGGTTATGACCCACTGTTCCTGGCGTGCGAAGGGCGTGTTGTCGCGGTGATCGCGGCCGAACAGGCCGAAGCCGCCGTGCAGGCACTGCGCAAATTCCCCGAGGGTGAAGGTGCTGCCGTGATCGGTCACATCGACTGTGCAGCGAAGCACGTCGTGATGCACACCGAGCTGGGTGGGCAACGTATTTTGGAAGAACTTGAAGACGATCCATTGCCGCGGATTTGTTGAGCCGTGGTGAGTTGTCGGACGCGGCCTTCGGCCTGA
>JBGSOE010000334.1:0-7877 GCA_041739295.1 Thiohalobacterales bacterium
GTTATTCCCTCTCTCCAAACCTTCTCCTACCGGGGCGGGAGATGAGGTTATCCCCTCTCTCCTCGCGGGAGAGGGTTAGGGAGAGGGGGCATCCCAATTGGTAATGATCATTAGTCACTCTCTACTAGGGAACCTCTGATTTATTACTAAACCGTCATTCCGGCGCAGGCCGGACAAAAGCGCGCAGCGCGTTGAACGCCGTTTAGGCGGCCCGCAGGGCGAGCGCAGCGAGTAATCCATGTGATTCAAGGCACTAGATTCCGGCCTGCGCCGGAATGACGAATTATTCAGAGTTTCCTTAGTATTCGCTGATTAGCGCACGCGATTGCGATCTGTTCCTTCCTGATAAGCGCGAATATTTTCAGTGAGTCCATCCACCAGCCGTTGGCGTGCCTCGCGGCTGGCCCAGGCGACGTGTGGGGTGACGATCAGATTCGGTAGTTGTATTTCCAGCAGTGGATTGCCATGCCGAGGTGGTTCTTCGATGAGCACGTCGATGCCGGCGCCGCCGAGTTGTTGATGTTGTAATGCCGAGACCAGTGCCGGTTCGTCCACGATGCCGCCGCGCGCGGTGTTGATCAGCAGTGCGGTGGGTTTCATCAGTGCGAGTTCGCGGCTGCCGATCAGGTCGCGGGTTGTTTGGGTGAGCGGGCAGTGTAGGCTGAGGATATCCGCGTTGCGCAATACGTCATCCAGCGGTGCACGGTTACTGCGGTCATCACCGCCGGGGCGTTGGGCGATGAGGATGCGCATGCCGAAGGCGGTGGCGATGCTGGCCACGGCGCGACCGAGTTCACCGTAACCCGCAATGCCGAGTGTCTTGCCGCGCAATTCCTGGGTCGGGATGTCGAGTACGCAGAAGCCGCGTTGGTTCGGCCAGAGTTCATGCGCGGCTTGATGCTGTTCATGAAGACGCCGCTGCAGGCTGAGGATCAGCGCGAACACGTGTTCGACAACGGAGGGCGTTGCATAACCGGTGACATTGGTAACAGCGATGCCGCGCTCGGAGGCGGCGATAAGGTCGATGTTATTGGTGCCGGTGGCGGCGACGCAGATCAGTTTGAGTTTGGGTGTGTGCGCCAGCAGTGCGGCGTCGATGACGAATTTGTTGGTGATGACGACGTCGGCATTTCGCAAACGTTCTGCGGCATTGGACGCTGAGCTGTGATCATGCAGGTCCCAGTGTGGCAGGGTGGCACGCAATGCGCTGAGATCCAGATCCTCGGGATGCAGTGTGGCCAGATCCAGCACCACGCCGTGCGTCAGCGCTGAACGCATGTTGTTCAAGTCCCGCCCAGCAGTGCCCGTTTGAGCGACGTGTCGGCCGGGTGTTCGCCAAGCCAGATGCGCAGCAAAGCCTTGGCGAAATCGTCGCCACTGACCTTGCCCTGCAATTTATCGTTTATCCAGACCTGTGTGCCGGCCCCGGGAACGATGTCGATGTCGACGCGGTCGCCTTTGCGCAGGGTGGGGAACATGCCGTTGAAGTTCGCGATGCGCGGGCGCAGTGATCGTAATGCCTCGGGCGACAGGTTGTCTTCGAAGCCCTGATTCCAGGCAGGAATCAGTTTGTCCGGTTTAACCTCGGAATAGACAAAGTGCATGCTGAAGCGCTTCGGCCCCGGCATGCTGAGGACGCTGTTCGCATCTTGCGCCGCGCGCGGCAGATACAGGGCGCCGATATAGATGCTCAGGAAGAATTTTCGGCGAACACCGGCACCGTTGAGGTTGAGTGTCTTATCAACGCTGTGCAGTTTTACGGTCTCAGGGACTGTTACGCCGGCAATTTCGCGTGCCTGAACAGGTGCCAACCCGATGAACAGCAGAACGGCTAACAGAGCTGCGTAGCGCATAAACTATCTACCCGGTTAATATTAGGCAATGAGTGTAACAGGTCGGCTGTCTGACTTTGAAGCGAGGTCGCGATGAGTGAACGGGATGCGTACAGCGCGATCAATCGCGATTATCGCCGTGATGAACAAGCCTGTGTGACGCCGTTACTGACGCGGGCGCGGCTGGCGCCGATAGATGCGGAGCGGGTTCGGCTACAGGCACTTGCCCTGGCACAGTCGGTTCGGTCCGAAGCGCAGGCATCCGGTGGCATTGAGGCGCTGCTGCACGAATACGACCTCTCCAGCCAGGAAGGGGTATTGCTGATGTGTCTGGCCGAGGCGCTGTTGCGGATTCCCGATTCCGCAACGGCGGAACGCCTGATCCGCGACACGCTTGGCCGCGGTGACTGGAGTCAGCATCTCGGTCAGAGTGGGTCCTGGTTGGTGAATGCCGCTACCTGGGGCTTGCTCCTGGGAGGGCGTTGGCTCGGCGGTGTATCCGACAACGCGGCTGCCTCCGCGATCTGGGCAGGTCTGACGGCGCGTCTCGGTGGTGGTGCAGCTCGTTTGGCGCTGCAACAGGCGATGCAGATACTGGCCGGTGTGTTTGTGCTGGGGGCGGATCTGCCGCAGGCCCTGGCGCGGGCGCACCCCAACGCAGCGACGCGCTATTCCTTCGACTGCCTGGGTGAGGCGGCGCGCACTGCCGCTGATGCACACACCTATCTGGACTCTTATCACAACGCCATTCATCAACTTGCCGCGCAGGGTGATAGAAGCTCGCCGCTGTCCGCGCCGGGCATCTCGGTCAAGTTGTCCGCTTTGCACCCGCGCTATGAATTCACCCAGGCGGCACGCATACAGGCAGAGTTGGTGCCACGGCTGCTGGAACTGGTGTGCGCGGCACGCACGGCCGGTATCAGCCTGACCCTGGATGCCGAAGAGGCCGATCGTTTGGATCTGATGCTGGATCTGTTTGCGCAGATCTATGCCAGAGACGAACTTGCCGGCTGGGATGGTTTTGGGCTGGCCGTGCAGACCTATCTGAAACGTGCGCCGGCGGTTATCGCCTGGCTGGTTGCGTTGGCACAGCGGCACGGCCGGCGCATTCCGGTGCGTTTGGTGAAGGGCGCCTATTGGGACAGCGAGATCAAGCGCGCCCAGGAACGCGGTCTGGACGGTTATCCGGTCTACACCCGCAAGCTGGCGACCGATGTCGCCTACCTGGCCTGCGCACGCGATCTGCTGGCGGCCGGCACGGCGATTTATCCGCAATTCGCAACGCACAATGCCTACTGTCTGGCTTATCTGACGCACTGCATCGGCGCGCGGCGCGATGTTGAATTTCAGCGTCTGCATGGCATGGGCGAGGCGTTGTATGCGGCATTGAATCAGCAGCGTACCGAGCCGGTTGTATGTCGGGTCTATGCACCGGTCGGAAGTCATGATCAGCTGCTGCCGTATCTGGTGCGGCGACTGCTGGAGAATGGCGCCAACAGCTCGTTCGTGAATCAGCTGGCGCAACCCGATGTGCCATTGGAAACATTGATTGAAGATCCGGTGGCGAAGCTTTCCGTTGTTTGTGGCATGCCACAGCCGACGCTGCCCTTACCGATCGATCTGTATGGTATCGAACGGCGCAATTCCTACGGACTTGATCTGAGTGATCGCGCTGACGTGGCGGCTTTCCAAGCCGAGATGCATCAGACAGCAACCAGCATGCAGCAGGCAGGTCCATTGGTTAATGGTGTCTTGCGTACGGGTGCGGAGCGCGCCTGTTTCAATCCGGCCGATGCTGAGCAGCAACTGGGTACGGTCATGGAGGCCGATGCCGAGACGGTTGCTACTGCGCTCGAGAGTGCGCATGTCCAGGCGCCGTTATGGGATGCCGTGCCGGCCGGGCAGCGCGCAGGCATCCTCGAACGCGCGGCGGATTTGATCGAACAACATCGCGCAGAGTTGTCCGCGTTGATCATTCGCGAGGGTGGACGCTGCATCCCGGATGCCTTGAGCGAGGTGCGCGAGGCGGTCGATTACTGTCGTTATTACGCGCAGCAGGCGCGTGCTGAATTCGCGATGCCGCGATACCTGCCGGGGCCAACGGGCGAGGACAATCAACTCAGCCTGCACGGCCGTGGTGTATTTCTCTGCATCAGTCCCTGGAATTTTCCATTGGCGATCTTTACCGGACAGATTGTTGCGGCGTTGGCGGCGGGTAATAGCGTACTCGCCAAGCCGGCACGTCAGACACCGTTGGTCGCGTATCGACTAGTGCGGATATTGCACGAGGCGGGCATTCCCGCCGCGGCGTTGCACTTTCTGCCCGGCAGTGGTGCGGCCATCGGCGCGCAGTTGCTCAGTGATATGCGCATCGCGGGTGTGGCGCTGACCGGCTCGACTGACACGGCCTGGAGTCTGCAGCGACAGTTGGCGGATCGGCGCGGCCCGATCATACCGTTGATTGCTGAGACCGGTGGTCAGAATGTGATGATCGTCGACAGTTCAGCGCTGACCGAGCAGGTCGTCACCGATGTCATCAGCTCGGCCTTCAACAGCGCCGGACAGCGCTGTTCGGCGTTACGGGTACTGTTTTTACAGAATGATATCGCTGAGCCTGTGTTGGAGATGCTGGCCGGTGCGATGGATCAGCTGGTGGTGGGTGATCCGCTACTGCTGGCAACCGATATCGGTCCGGTGATCGACGGCGCTGCACAGAGCGAACTCAAAGCGCATGTTGAACGCATGCACCGCGAGGCGCGGCTTATAAAAACCATCGACCTGCCCTGTGCAACCGAATCCGGTAGTTTCTTCGCGCCGCATGTGTTCGAGATTGAACGTCTTGATCAGCTTGAGCATGAGATATTCGGCCCGGTGCTGCATGTCATCCGTTATTCCGCCGGTGCGTTGGACCAGGTGATCGATGCGGTGAATGCAACCGGTTATGGTCTGACGCTCGGCGTGCACAGTCGTATCGAATCAACCTGGGCGCGTGTAAAACAGCGCGCCCGGGTCGGGAATCTGTATATCAATCGCAACATGATCGGCGCCGTGGTCGGGGTACAGCCGTTCGGTGGGGAAGGTTTATCCGGTACCGGGCCCAAGGCCGGTGGCCCCTATTACCTGCTGCGCTTTGCGGTTGAGCGCACCCTGAGCATCAACACCGCGGCGATAGGCGGCAATGTGGCATTGCTGCGGGGGGAAGACTGATCGACGTCATCGGTAGTTGGCGCGGAGCATGCATTAACTAATCATAGTGCTGTTGGCGTCATACCCGACAGCTCAGTGCCGTTTGGGTCATGCCAACGGTAGGCGCCGCTATGTTTAGGCCTTGAATGCAATGGAGTACAACCCGATGAGTGAGATGAGTATTGTAACAAAGGCCTGGCTGCTCATGGGTCTGCTGGTGATGGGCCTGCTTGTACTGATAGGGGTGTCGGAGCGTACGGAACGCACCGTTGTTCAGACCAATGAGGACATTTCCGCGCGAGCATTCCCGTTTCAGCTGGGTGCGGTGGAGCTACGTCTCAATGTGATACAGATTCAGCAATGGCTACAAGATATTAGTGCGACGCGTGCGTTGGATGGCCTGGATGATGGTTTCAGCAAGGCCGAGGAGCAGCATGGCAAGGCCATGCAACAGCTTGATCAATTAGGCGTTATGGACGCTGAACATGCCGCTGATTATCGGCAATTGCATGCCGACCTGGATGCCTACTATGACATTGGCAAGCGTATGGCACGGGCCTATGTGGACCAAGGGCCTGCAGGCGGTAACCCCATGATGGGCGAATTCGATACTGCCGCCGAACGTTTGATGGGAAAAGTGGACGACGTTTTGACGCGCAGTACCCAAGAGAATGCCGAAATGCTGGCGCAACAGATGGATGCGGCGAATGCCGGCCGCCGCAATATTCTGATTACCGCACTGGTAATAGGCATCGTTCTGCTCGGCGGAATGCTCATGCTTATTCGCACTGTGCAACCGTTGGCTGAGCTGACAACGGCGGCCTTGCGCATTGCCGATAATGATCTGACCGGCAAGGTGCCACAGCTTGATCGTCGCGACGAGGTTGGTCAGTTGGCCGCCGCCGTGACCGCGATGCAAGAGAAACTGGTGCGGCGTGTTAAGGAGATCGCAGCCGTCACGCAGCAGGTGCGGCATGCGGCTGAGACCTTGAACGCGGTGTCGGATCACACCAACAGCGGCGTGCAGCAACAGCGCAGCGAAACCCAGCAGGTAGCGAGCGCGATGCATGAAATGACCGCTACGGTGCATGAGGTCGCGCGCAATACCGCGGCCGCAGCCGAAGCGGCAAGTCATGCCGACGAGGAAGTCGGCGGCGGCAGTAAAGTGGTCAAGCAGACGATTGCATCGATCAGTAAGTTGGCTGATGAGGTACGTAAGGGTGTCGAGGTCATTTCTCGTCTGGAACAGGACAGCAACACCATCGGTGCCGTCTTGGATGTGATCAAATCGATTGCCGAACAGACCAATCTGCTGGCCTTGAACGCGGCTATTGAAGCCGCACGCGCAGGTGAGCAGGGACGTGGCTTTGCCGTGGTGGCGGACGAGGTGCGCACCTTGGCACAGCGCACGCAGGTGTCGACGCGGGAAATTCAGCAGATGATCGAGAAGCTTCAGCAGGGCGCACAGGAGGCCGTGCGGGTCATGCACGAAGGCCGCAGTCAGGCTGAGGTCAGTGTGAATCAGGCCGGTCAGGCCGGACGTTCGCTGGATACCATTCGTTCGGCAGTCTCGACCATCCATGATATGACGACACAGATCGCCAGCGCTGCCGAGGAACAAAGCGCGGTGGCCGAAGAGATCAATCGCAACATCGTGAACATTGGTCATGTTGTTGATCAGGCATCAAGCGGTATGGAAGAGACAGCAGGTGCCAGTGATGAACTTAATCGACTCGCCGAGCAATTGCAGGCGGTGGTGATGCAGTTCAAATTGCCGGCGTAAGTGCGGGTAATGTTTTCATCATTGTGAATGTAGCGCGGTGATCTCAGAAATGTGTTCTCCATTCGTTGGAGATCCTGTTGTACGGAACAACGCTTTGAACCGCCATGATGCTAAGGTTGCCAAGGTCGCCAAGAAAAATTATTCAAAACTTTTTATCAAGATAGAGGTTTGAATAGATATTCCGGCGAATGTCAGGATCTAGGTGGTTCGTGGATTCCGGCATTCGCCGGAATGACGGTGTGATATGGTGAGGGATATGCTTGAAGAATTAACAGCGTCATCCTGGCGAATGCCAGGATCCAGTTATTCGGTTTTTATCATCGCGGCGTAGAACAATCCCAATAGCGTTTTGGCATCACGGATCTCTCCGCGCTCAGCCATAGCCAGTGCCTCGGCAAAAGGGCGCCAGTGTATCTCGATGCATTCGTGTTCCTGATGCCGGGTCGGGATCTGTTCCAGGTCTTGTGCTAAGTAAAGGTGGATCACCTCATCGCAAAAACCCGGTGTCGTCAACACGCAGGCCAGGGTGCGCCAGGTCTGTGCGCGTAATCCTGCCTCCTCTTCCAATTCACGCTGTGCGGTGCTCAATGCGGGTTCGTCGGGTTCGAGTTTGCCGGCGGGCAGTTCCCACAACCAGCCACCGCCGGCATGACGATACTGATGGAGCAGACAGACTTCATCACGGTCGTTCAGGGCCACTACCGCAGCTCCGCCGGGATGGCGCACGACTTCCAGATTCAGGCTGCGGCCATCGGGTAGCTGCACGGATTCCAGACCGAGATCCACGACGTTGCCTCGGTAAATAGGTTTGCGCATGTTATCTGCCTGTGTTCGTACCGAACTTGTTGGGTGCTGGTGCGCGCAGCGAACTGCACCAAAAGACTACGTTATGGGCCAATTGGTGCGGTTCGCTGCGCTCACCAGCACCCTACGACAACGCGGTGTAATTGCAAGAGCTGAGCGATTGAACTCGGGTGTCTCAAATACCGCTTCAAGTTGAGTTCTATTGATGATTACATGCTGGCATGACATAGATAGGCTCGACGTGAGAACTTCGCCACCCTCTCCCCAACCCT
>JBGSOE010000201.1:0-7253 GCA_041739295.1 Thiohalobacterales bacterium
ATCGTGGAAAGAGTCGAGGATGGATGATGCGGAATTTTGCGCGCATATCTATCATGGAGCATTGGGTGATCAAGCGCTAATTGGAAAGTATATCTATAACCTATCGCTGAAAAATAATGTAGAAATTAAAGAGCAGCTCAAGGTAGTCAAGACGGTTCTAAATTCGGTGGTGATAGTGCCGGCCAACGAACGAAAGCTAGCGTCTGACTTAGATAAATTTGATCGCTTTACTAGTTCCCTCGCTGCAACGCATGACCTTTTGGACTCCGCAATTAACTCGGAGTCTCTAATTGAAATAATTGTCATCGCAGCCAATCAAATTGACGCATATTTGAGGCTGGGAATCGTTATCGCCAAGCAGTTGCAAGATCAGACCAACGATATAGACACAAAATATTTGTTTCAAGCGGACAAAGAGCGGGGGTTGATCGAAAGAGCAATTTTCGACGATTCTCTAAAATACGGAATCATTGATCAAGTGATGCACGATGAATTAAGTCAGTTATACAATTTCAGAAACCGCGTGATTCACAGATTCGTGATATCGGATATCAAAACACGAGATCTAATTGGTATCGTTACACAGTATCTAAAAGCAACTGAGGCGGTCCGCCTTGTGCTTAGAGGATTAGAAAATACACAAAAAAAAGGCCAAACTGGTTTGTACGGAAAAAAGTTCTTTTCAGCTAGTTCTGGAGATGCGGTAGCCGTCCAGCACCTTTACGCCTCCGTCAACGACAAACATCTACTCAAGAAGTTCCAGAGGAAAATTGAAAGCACAAAAACCTAACAATGCCGTAAACGCGGACGCATTTTTCGTTCGTTGCGCTCACTACAAATGCGCCGGTTACGGCTGGCGTTATAAGGCTAAAGAGATCTGACGGTGAGGCTTTTATTCGTCTGTAGCGAGAATCGCCTGCGTAGCCCAACCGCCGAAGCGGTCTTTTCGGAATATGAGGGCGTAGAGGCCATTGGCGCAGGGACGAGCCTCGATGCGGAGACGCCCGTATCCGGCGATCTCATCGAATGGGCGGACGTGATCCTGGTGATGGAAAAATCGCACAGAAACAAAATTGCGAAGAAGTATAAGGATCAACTAAAGGGTAAGAAACTAGTCGTTCTTGAGATACCTGACGTATATGAATGTATGGATCCAGAACTGATCAAATTATTAAAGACTAAGGTGCCTAGATATGTCCGGATATAGCCTTATAACACGTCGTCCCAAGTCGACGCGCGTTCCGCGCGCGCCTGGGCTCAGTCGTTATGCATTCAAGGACGCACAATGAAATTGCTCATTCCGGCTTCCATTTTGTTGTTTCTGTGTAGCATGCCGCTTGCGGCTGGCCCGTATGCTGTACAGGCCAATGATAATCCATTCTTAGCTGGAGAGCTAAATCCACGCTATGAGGGAGAGGTGACCGCTTTGGCAGGCGAAGTGATTAAAGTGGAAATGACAAAGCAAAAATATCCGGTTTACCTACTAGAACTCCGAATGGAAGGAATTAAACCGATTTGGGTTACAAGCATAGCTCCAGAACCCGGTGGAAAGGTTAAGCTCGGAGATAACGTGATATTCAAGGGATTCATATCAATCGCCTCCGGCCTTGATCCGAGCGGAGAGCTAGAGAAAATGATAGAAAGCAAAACACTCCTTTTAGCAGTGCAGGCGCAACGGGCAAAATAAAGATGCATAACAATGCCGTTAACTCGGACGCATTTTTCGTCCGTTGTACTCACTACAAATGCGCCGGTTACGGCTGGCGTTATGTGTAATAGGAAGCAGGCCTAATGAGAGAATTAACAATTCCACCTGCCGCAGCTAGAGATTCTAAGTCCGTAGAGGTACTAAGGGCATGGTTCGCTGCAAATGGCCTTTGGATTTCGCTAAATCCTCATGTCTTTAAAGAGCGTAATCTCAACGAAGAAGATGCATGGGGTATGGTCCTAGCTGACGCAATAAAGCATCTCGCTAATGCGATATGTTTGGAATCTGGTAATAGCCAAGAAGCAATTATAAAGCGAATTAAAGAAGCTCTTGATGAGGAAATATTAAAGCCCACATCAACAGCCAAAGGGGGGTTCGTTGGCTAAACGAACAACACATAACATGTCAATCGAGAAAACCAGGGACAGACCACGTTTTCCAGCTTCATTACTCAATCGTTCACAGAAAACCGTGGTCTGTCCCTAATTCATGTTACACAGGGGGCGAATCTGGCGTATCGCTGGCCTTGTTTGCACGCGAAAGCTGGTTGCCGCCTCAACGCGAAGGAGAACTTGATGCTTCATGGCTCTTGTCACTGCGGCGCAGTCACTTGGGACTGGACCCACCCAGTTCTTCCTGAAGGCGCTACGGCCTGCAACTGCACTGTCTGTCGCCGCTACGGCGTTCTGTGGATCTATGACTTCGAGAACGAAGGAATCAAGGTCGCCGGGCCAACCAAGGCGTATATCCGTGGCAAGTCGGTCGAGTTTCACTTCTGTCCCACGTGTGGCTGCGTTGCGTACTGGCGAGGGCAGCAACTCCTGCCGGAGGATAAGCGCCGGATTGCAGTCAACCTGCGGCTCACAGAACCTGGTCCTATTGCCCAGGTTCCAATCGATCACTTCGACGGCCTCGATACGTTCGAAGACTTGCCCCGCGACGGCAAGTGCGTCGCGGATGTCTGGGCTTAGCCAAGCTCGGTTCGCTGCGAGAAAAACTAGGAAAAACTAGGGACAGAAAAACTGAAAAACTAGGGACAGACCACGTTTTCCAGCTTCATTACTCAATCGTTCACAGAAAACCGTGGTCTGTCCCCAATTCACACCCAATTCACAGTTTACGTGACTGCGCATTTCGTGGCCTGTCGTGCTGAGTCTCGACGCAGTCGCGTTAGTGGTGCGCCGATGCATCGGTCATGGGTTCGAACTTGAAAACCTGAGGCTGTTCCTTGCGGTAGACGCGTAGCCACATCAGGGTGGCCGGCACCAGCGAGCGTACGGCGAACCACAGCGCCTCCTCCATTTCGGTGTGGTTTCCGCCGAGTTGATGCGCGACAGTGTCCCAGCCTTTCCAGTCCACCTCGGCGAGTAACGTCTGTGTCTGAGCGGGGAGGTTGGCGGTTGTGTCGCACATGATTTTCAGCTGACGCTGGGTTTCCGCACGAGTCAGACGCGAGTTGATGAACTCGTCTCTTTCCAGACCCTCGGTCAAGGTCAGTACGGCGATGCCGGCTTCTTCGATGATCGACAGCAAAGCCGCATTCAGCATGGGTTACTTCCGAAGGCATAACTCATTTCACGCGCGACGGCCGTCATTTCCGCCGTGGCCGCTCCGACGGCTTGTAATGACTGAAGTGCCCCTCCCGCGCCGCCTGATTGCGCGCATTGGCGAGGATGCCGGCGCTCTTGCCGGGCGCGGCGGGCAGGGACACCTGTTTTTGCAGGTTGTCGCCGCCGCACTCCGGACATAGAGGTTTCTCGGACAGACCGACCAGCAACTCGAATGTGCGGTCGCAGTGCGGGCAGCGGAAGTCGTAAATGGGCATTTTCGTTGTCCGGTGGTTCGCGTTTCGATGGATCCCGGCCTTCGCCGGGATGACTTCAACTTTGTTTACTTCTTTGTGTTTCCGTACTTCGGTCCGCCAACGCACGGATCACCGACGCGCCCACGCTGTCCGACGGATCCAGTTCTGCGAGCTTGTCCAGGATGGCGAGGCTCTCGGCGCGTTCGCCTTGGCGCAGGCGGATGAAGGCCAGTGCCTTCAGCGTGAACAGATAGAAATGCTGTGGGCTGTCGTGTCGCTGCCAGTCCGTGCCGGAGGCCAGGGAAAGCCGCGACCAGTCGGCATCGATCCCGCCGAGATGCGCGGCGGTTTCGAGTCCGAGTCGGGTGACGCGCTCAGCGTCTTCCAGGCGGCCTTTGTAGAAATAGAACTTGTAGAGTGCGAAATACACCGCAAGACACTCGGGCGCGAGCCCTTGCGCCTGCCAGAGCAGAGGCTCGGCTTTATCGGTTTCGGCATACATTGCTGCGGCGTCGCGCAGACAATCCGCTACTGCGACGGGCACCTGGACGGACGCAAAGTAGGTGTTCTGATCAAGGGTGGGTTCGCTAGCCATGACAGTGTGGCGTCACCATACCAACTCGGAAACCTGCAAACGTTTCACCGGCGTGTCGCCGATCAGATGTTCCTCGATGATGGTGGCGACATCGTCCTTGCTTACGCCGCCGTACATCACGCCTTCCGGATACACCAGCACATGCGGGCCGTTGCAGGGGCCGAGGCAGCCGGCATTGGTTAGCGCGACCTTGCCATGCAGGTTGCGTTGCTGGAGTGCGAAGGCGAATTCATCCCAGATCGCGCCGCAGCCGCTTTGGGTGCAGGAACCGCGCGGGTGTCCCGGGCCGCGGTTCTGCACACAGACGAAGACGTGTTTTTCAGGTTTTGGCATTGCACTGCTCTCTTTCTCAAAGATGGAAGAATGGAATGTTGAATCTACGGAAACGCGGCATTACCCGATTCATATGCCTTTGTGTGTAGGGTCTGCGCGGCTATGATCTGATTTCACCGCATAGCGGCCGATCCACTTTTCCAACTCGGCAACGTGTTCCGCTTCTTCTTCGGCAAACTCACGGGCCATGGCGCGGACTTCGGGGTCGCGGGTGGCGGCGGCGATGTCCGCATAGAAGGCGTGACCGCGACGTTCGCCATCGAGTGCAAGCTCAAGGGCGTTGTGCGCATCGATCATGCAGTCGACGCCGATCCACTCGAACTGCTCGGGACTGACGCCGTCCGGCCATTGATATGCATCGGGCGTCAGCACGGGCACCTGACGAAATCCGCCGCGTTCAATCGCCAGGGCGAGATGCTTGCGGGAAAACACCGCCATTTGGTGAAAGAACTTCTCGACCGCTGCATTGCCGTCCGTACGCATGCTCTCGGCAAGCTCTTCATAGCGACGCGCCGCCTCGCGCTCCAATTCGACGGCGTGTGCCAGAAACAGGTTGATATCTTCCATGTCATTCACCCGAACTTGAACAGGATGCCGTAACCACCGCGCGGATACTCCCAGTCCACATTGCGGTGGTCGTTGCAGATGACGCGGCAGGTACCGCATTCCAGACAGCCGTCGGTGATAAGTACCACGTTGCCCGTGCCTTCTTGCAGATAGCAGCCGGCCGGACAGCACACCGTACAGGCCTTGTCTTTGCATGCATGCTGACAGACCGCTGGGTCGATGATGGCGATATGCGGTCGTCCCGCGTCCACGCGATAGCGGTTCTGAAACAGCTTCTCTTCGACTTTTACGCTATTCATTCCTGTACTCATTCCATCGCCCTCCACATTTTGAATGCATCGCCCATGAGGCCGAACAGTGAACGCCGGCCGGTGAAGCTTCTGCGGATCTCCGTTTCCTTGGTTTTCTTGTCCACACCATCCACGGTGAGCATGGTGTGCGCCGCGCGGTTGACCAGTTCCGGATAGTCGGTGAAGAACTGCGGGCTGGAATGGAACACGTTGGGCATGCGCCGATATTTCTTCAGATCCTTCATGACGAAGGTGGCGTCGAGTTTGCTCCGATAGCGCGCCAGATTGCGCGCCGACAGCGGTTGGTTCTCGGCCTTGAGTTCGATCACGGTCTCGGCGGCGATACGGCCGGTGGTCATGGCCAGGTTCGAGCCTTCGCGGTGTACCGCGTTGACGAACATGCCCGAATCGCCGGCGATCATCCAACCATCGCCATAAATTTTGGGAATGGCGTCGTAGCCACCCTCAGGGATCAGATGCGCGGTATATTCCTTCATCTCACCGCCGGCAAGCAGCGGGGCGATGGAGGGGTGCTGCTTCATCTGTTCCAGCAACTGATAGGGTGAGGTTTTCTGCTTCTTGAAGTCGGACAGCATGCAGCCCACGCCGACGGTGATCGATTCCTGGTTGGTGTAGAGAAAGCCAGTGCCCATCATGCCCTGGGTGATCTTGCCCATCATCTCAATGACCACGCCCTGGTCGGCCGCGACATTGAAACGGCTTTCGATGGTTTCTTGCGGCAGGAAGTGGATCTCCTTCACGGCCAGCGCGACATCCTTGGGATTGAGTTCGGGATGGAAGCCGGCCTTCTTCGCCAGCAGTGAGTTCACGCCGTCGGCAAGGATGACGACATCGGCAAACACATCGCCGCCCTGACGGTCGGTGCGCACGCCGACGACACGGTCGTCGTCCATGAGCAGATGACTGACGGTGGTCTCGCAGATCAGCAGCGCACCGGCCTCCTGCACCTTGCCCGAGAACCATTTGTCGAACTGGGCGCGGATGATGGTGTAGCGGTTGTAGGGCGGCTTGTTGAAATCGTCCGAGCGGTAATGCGCGGCCGTATGCGCGTTGTCATCCAGTATCCACATGCGCTGTTCGATGACGTGGCGTTCCAGCGGCGCATCCTCGCGGAAGTCCGGGATCATGCGTTCCAGTGCATCGGAATAGAGGATGGCACCCTGCACGTTCTTGGAGCCGGGATATTCGCCGCGCTCGATCTGCAGGACCTTCAGCCCCGCCTTGGCCAGCGTATACGCGGCCGCGTTTCCGGCGGGCCCGGCCCCGACCACGATGGCGTCGAATCGTTCATTCATTGGATTTCTCCTGGTACTTCATAAATCGCTTGTCACACCAAAGATCGCAGAGAACGCAAAGGGTATAAATGCGAAATCAAAGTTCCACTGCTGTTCTCCTGAAATAACTACCTTTGTGTACTTTGCGTCCTTTGGTGTAGATATCGATAATTATCCAGCCAGCTTCGCAGTCGCCAGTTGTTGCCGGAACGCCTCGGTAAGCGCAGGCAGGATGGTCATGGCATTGCCGACGATGCCGTAGGTGGCGAAATCGAAAATCGCCGCGTTGGGATCGTTGTTGATGGCGATAATCACATCCGATGCATCCATGCCGACACGGTGTTGGATGGCGCCGGAGATGCCGGCGGCGATGTAGAGTTTCGGGCGCACGGTCTTGCCGGATTGGCCGACCTGACGGTCAGCCTCCACCCAGCCGGACTGCACCACCGGCCGCGTCGCGCCGACTTCGGCGCCAAGTACCTTGGCGAGATTCCACAGCAGTTTGAAGTTGTCCGGGTTCTTCATGCCGCGGCCGCCGGCGACGATGATGTCGGCGAACGGCAATTGCGGTTTGTCCTGTAAATTATCCGGAATGTATTCCAGCACCTTGGTGATGATGTCGGTCTCGATCATGCCGAGGCTGTGTTCGACGATACGTCCC
>JBGSOE010000395.1:0-3230 GCA_041739295.1 Thiohalobacterales bacterium
GTGAGTCCCCTCTCCCCTCGCGGGAGAGGGTTAGGGTGAGGGGGGCTGCCAGATAAAGAGTCACCCTCTCCCTGGCCCATCAAGGGGGAGGGAACTTATCATTCAACACTTGCGAATGGTTTTACTTCGTGTGACTTAGCAGTGAATAAGCGTCAGAGGAAACCCGAATAGTCCAGTACTCTACATGCTTTCCGGTGAGTCACCGCTAGACAAATCAGGCCTTACTTCGCACGCCGCCCGAACCCGGCAGCCGACGATGATCCACGGCCGGGAAATTGCGGCGGGTCGTGCGCACGCGGGCGACATCCACCTCAGCGCACACCACACCGGAACCACGCGGCAAACGGTCCAGCACCGTACCCCAAGGATCTACAATCATCGCATCGCCGTGAGTCTCACGCCCGTTGAGGTGATAGCCACCCTGGGCCGCGGCAAACACATAACACAGATTCTCAATGGCACGGGTGCGCACCAGGGTTTCCCAATGCGCGCGGCCGGTGATGGCCGTAAAGGCCGAGGGTACGGCAACCAGCTCCATACCCTGATCAAGCAGGCCGCGAAACAGTTCGGGAAAGCGCAGGTCGTAGCAGATCGCCAACCCCATTCGGCCGAAGGGGGTATCGATTACCACCAGCTCGTTACCGGGCTCGATGGTTTCGGATTCGGTATAACGTTCATCACTGCCGACCACCTGCACATCGAACAGGTGGATCTTGTCATAGCGGGCGACGCGCTTACCCTGATCGTCGAACACCAGGCAGGTCGCCCGGACTTTGCCAGGATCATCTGCCACGAGCGGGATCGTGCCACCCACCAACCAGACCTTGTGCCGCTGAGCCTGCTGGGCCAGGAACTCCTGCATCGGACCCTTGCCGTCGACCTCACGCACCGCGACCTTATCGGTCTCCTTGAGACCCATGATGGCAAAATTTTCCGGTAACACCACCAGCTTGGCGCCCTGCTTGGCCGCTTGATAGATGAGCTTTTCGGCTTCGAAAAGATTCGCCGCGACATTCGGCCCGGAGGCCATCTGGATACAGGCCATCTTGGTCATGCGCGGACCTCCTGCGCCAGGTCAACCGCAGCGGACCTGGAAATTGCCCACTGCGCGCTGGAGTTCATAAATCGCCGCCGTATCATCTTCATGCCTATTTCTGCCTATTACCTGATGGTACTGGATCATTCTGCAAGGGCCGTGCCGATTCCTTTGGTAGCGGCGTGAATTGGGGATCCTCCCAACTGCCGGTCACGGTGTACTGATAGTGCGTAAAGCTCGTCAGCCCTTCAAGCTGCTGTCCAAACAGCTTGTCCGCCAGCAGCAGCGCCGCGCCGACCACCGGCCCACCCGCTATTGCACCGGCGAGAGGAAGCGTCGACTGTACCTGCGGCACGACCGTCACCAGTTGTTCGTAATCATGCTTCGCGAGGCCGGTGCGTCCCGAAACCTCTATGCGCGCAGCCGGACCTTCAATGACCAGATCGTTAGTATAAGCGTCACCGTCCAGCAGACTGAATTTGCCCTGGATGCGATCGAAGCTGAAGCCCTTCTCGAACACATCACTGAAATCCAGCGACAGGCGTCGACGCAATCCCTGCAGGCTAAACAGGCCGAAGACCCGCCCAGCGCCAGTATCGACATTCAGCAGCCGACCCTCGCCGATACGGACATCCAGACTGCCTTCCAGTTTGGCGAGCGTGAAATCGGTGGGCGTGCCCGGCCAGTTGGCGTCAATTTCACCTTTGGTGTTACCGCCCTCAACACTACCTGCATAACCGAATGCCGCCAACATTTTGCCCAAATCACCGCCCTGCATTTCAATCCGGAAGCGCGAGGCATCCTGACCCGATTGCTGAGTCCATTCTCCCGCAGCGGTGAGTTTCATCCAGTCAGCCTTTACCTGTAGTGCATCCACGGCCATTCCCGTCGCGATCGGATGCGTGGTCAAGGTCACCTGCCCCAGGTCTAGATCGCGCAGCTGCAACTTCTGCACATCCAGATCCAAGGGCGGCAGCGTCGCTGGATTGAAGGTTGATCGAGCCGTCTCACTCTCGCTCGGCGGAATACTGAGTCGCGCAAAACGCAACCGTAAGGGTGCCGTGGACGCTGCCGGTAACGCCAGACTGCCCTGCAGTTCCGGTCCCTCCAATTGCGCCTCCCAACCCGTCTCGTTGTGCTGCGCCTTGACCTGCAGCTGATGGAAGCGCCGACCAAAGGCCAGGCATTCCTCCAGATCCACATCCAGCTGACTGAGATTACCCGCTGCAGCGCCACCATCCAGCAGCGTGCGCCATTCATCCCACACGAACACTGGCAGACTACCCCGTACCCGTATGCCCGCGTCCTTAGGCAGCTGTGCATCTGTGGCCGCAAATTTCACTTCAGCACGCGCCACGGCCAGCCCATTAGCGTTGCGTTCGAGTTCAAAGGCCGCGCTGTGATCACCGTAGTGCAGCTGTATCGGGCCAGGCGCGTGCGGTCTGATATCAGCACGCAGCGTAAATTCCCGCGCAAGCTCCGCCGGTTTACCAAAGGGCTGCGGCAGATCAATGCCGATACCACTCAGGTCGGATTGCAGCTCAATGCGTGATTGCGCACCAGTATCCGGCTTCGGTATATACAACGTGGCCAACCAATCGCTGCTGCCGGTAAAACGCTCGGCGAAGACACTGCCGCCCTTTTTCAGGCGATCAAGTAACGGCAGACGTCCCGTGGCACGCACCCGCGTCATGTCACGACTGGCGTTCTCCACGTTGATGTTAACCGGCACACCCAGCAGGTTCCCGCGCAGATTTTTTCCATCTACCGCCTGATGGGTAAAGTGCAAGTCGCCGCGCAACTTCTCCAACGCGATGTCCCATTCCGGCAGAGCCAAGCCGTTGTCAGCCAACAGCACGTGGCCATCAACCTCGGCTGGCTTGTGCTCGACCAGCGGCACCATCAAGTCCAGTTTAAGTTGCGCGTCCCCTGTCGCTCGCAGCGCGCTCAGCGTCTCCGCCACGCCCGCCCCAATCGGACTTTCCCGAAGGAAGCGCAGCATATCCGCCAACGTACCGGTTGCGTTGCCATCAATGATCAAGCGCGCATGGGCAAGATCGTCGAGCCAGCGCCGCAACCTGTCAAGGCTCGCGCGATCAACGGGCGCAAACCCAAGAGCTTCGGGTTCCCTGGCGGTGACCCATGCAATCCATCGGCCGTAGTGCCGGATCAGGACCTCGCGCGATGTCTCCCG
>JBGSOE010000399.1:0-8687 GCA_041739295.1 Thiohalobacterales bacterium
TTGGGGAGAGGGTGGCGAAGTTCTCAAGTCGAGCATATCTATGTCATGCCATCATGTAATGCATCAATAGATGCGCCGTTGTAGGCAGGTTGCAGCGAATGCGCGATCTATAGAATTCCATGCGCCACTGGCAACTGCTCACTGTGTGTATCCATTCATCTCGGCTAATACGTTCTGGCGCAGTTCTTGGAGCCGTATGTTATCGGGCTCTGCGTCGAGCCCGCGTACCACTTCCAGAAGGGTCTGTTGCAGGTTACCGGCTTCCCATTCACGTTCAGCGCGCGAAAGAAAGACTGCGGCGATACGCGCGCGCTCTTCGGGGCTGAGTACCGGTTCCATTTCCGGCGACCGCACACCTTCTGTGGCAGTCGATTGAGGGTCTATTGGTTTTGATGCTGCGCTGCTATCAATCGTTGTTGGCCCGATGCTGGATGCCGCATTCACTTCAGGATCACTGTCTATCGTTGGCGCCTTTTCCAGGGCGGCAAGATCGGTAACTGGATTTGCAGCAACCGGCACTGTCGGCTCATCGGCGGTTGCTGTGTTCTTTGGCAATACCGATGCCTTATCTTGATGATCATCCGCCGTATCCGTTGGCAGCATTACCGTGGTATTGACGTTTTCCTGCTGAGGCACATTGTTACTGTGAGTGATTTTGCCTTGTCCATCCGGTGTCACTGCGCTCGCAGTTTCACTAGGCTGCACAGATTGAGTTGCAAAGTTCGGGAGCGATATATCGGCTAGGCCTTTAAACCACCGATCGACATCGACGAGTCCATTGGTAACAGGCAAGGTTGCAATCAGGAAGCCCAAAACGCCACCGAGGGCAAGACCAGCACTCATCCAGCCGAGCGGTTTCCTGTTGCGTTTCAATCGGCGTGGTGTATGGACTAAATTGGTATCTGATGGTTTCGCGTATCCGAATTCAGGTAGCACCACATCAGTGATTATGGGGGGCTCAGGGGTACTGATATCTGCGATGGGTACAATCAATTCGGGGCTATGCGTCGACTCTTGTTCTATGCTGCTATCCGAAGACAGAGAAATAGTAGTATCAGGTGGTGTTTCATCCGCGGCAGTTTCGGGTGCATCGAACAATTTTGAAAAGTCACCGTATCCCGTCAATATCAGACGACCATTGATCGGACGCAGAAATCTTTGGATCTGTACTAATCGTGACTGACTCAGAGAATCTGCATTGGGAACGATCAGCGTAAAAGGTAAGGAGCTGCGTTGGGCGACTTCAGAGAAACTATGCCAGCGACTCTGGAGAATCTTTTCATCGGTCTCATCCGAGCCTAGTGAGAGACTCTTGGCAAGAGAGACAGCAAGATCACTATATTCACTGTGATCCAACCAGGCGACAAAGCCGGGCAGGCTTTCACTTAGACGAGCCAGAGTGGGCGAGTCACCATCGCCAGCGCGATCGGTTATGCAGACTATATTGCTGCCATCTTCAAGAAGTGCGCAGATATTACTGACGGTTTCCGGATTGCTTTCGATAGCAAGAGGCACGTCAATAAAGGAAATATCGTCAACCTTGTATTTTGGTTTGTGCTGCAAGTCGAGTTCCATAACAACGTTACCTTGATCCTCAGGGCCGCATTCCGGAGATGTCTGTTTTGAAATGTGCCGAGGCTGGAAAATCATATAGGGCACCTCTAAAAATTCAATCAAGGCGATGATGGCAAGGCGCAACCGGGCGAAAAAGCGGAGTTTACACGGAGTCTGCCGCTTCCCGGCCCCGCATTTTGAGCCCGGTTGCAACGCAGCCAGCGCGCCTTCAGTGAATTTTTAGAGGTGCCCTATAGAGATACAGGTCCAGCATCCCCGCTGCGGTACATTACCTATAGTATCGCTGAAGGGTCAACGGAAGAAACCGTATGTTTTGGAAGTTATTGATAATACCAGAAATACAGGAAAGTGGTGTTGCTGGTGAGCTTTCTCGGCGGCCAGTTGACTGCGCTGGCGTCAGCCTCTATGAGTCGTACGCAACAGAAGCCCAGCACAGCGTGACGCTGGCGCAATCAGCCGCCGTTTATGCTCTAAAGGGTCGAAACGCGTCGATGAGATAAATGGAAAGGGCGCTGCCCAATTCCCCCGGAAGAACAGCATGAATCCTGCAATGGTTTAATCGTTCATAGCAGCGCTTTGTACGTTCCATTTCAGTAGCCAATCGGTTATTGGATTTATATCGTTAGCGATAATGTTGAGCGCCTGCCGTTCCTCGCTGGCGATGGCGTCATATGTCATAGGAATAAATTCCTCAAGAATCTGATCATATTGCGCTTGCAGTGTGCGGTTGGTTGGGTCGAGGTTGGTGACCAACCCCAGGCCAGTGGGTTTGGCCGCGACGTTGACGATGGCCAGGTCCGGCCGGTATTTTTTCAGGCATAGGATCAATTTCCAGATATCACCGCTCCAGAAATTGGTGCTGCGCTCTCGCGCCGAGGTTACACCATCCAATGGTATGCAGTCGTGAATGGCTATCAGGCTGTGCTGCTCTGCATAATGCTCGACATGCATGAAGTCGCGCAGCGCAGCCTCGAAGACGTGCATGCCGTCGATAAAGGCGAACGCGATGGGTTGTTGCTCGAACAAGGCGCGCACGTCGGATTGTTCGAAAAACGCATCGCTGGTCTGTGAGAATATGTCGCAGCGCGGTGGCAGTGGCACGCTGATACAAGGCGTCGGGTCGATACCTATGCAACGTGTTTCGGGTTGCGCAAGCGCCATTGATTGCCCGGTTTCGACGCCGATCTCAAGATAAGTGGCGGGTTTCAGTTGCTGATGCAGTTGACGCAGCATAACGGTGTAGTGCTCGCCGGGGAATTTCATTTCCACCAGTGATAGATGAGCGTTGAGCCGATCGGGTTCGATTTCGAGCGCTCGGTAATAGGCGCGAGTCGCTTGCGCAATCTGTCCGGTTTTTCGATAGGCAAGGCCCAGGTCATAACTGGCATCCGCACTATCCGGTTTCGCGGCGATGGCTTGCCGCAACCAACGCACGGCCTCGGAGGGCCGACCCTCCTCAATGAAAGACTGCCCGAGCAGGTGCAAAACATCGAAATGCTCAGGAACCCATTTGAGAATTTTGGCATAGCCGGCCTGCGCCTCGCGGAAGCGTTTCTGCTGGTGCGCAGACGATGCTTGCCGGAAGATGTTAGCCAACTTGTCACCGTCCATGACCGCTGCCATACCTTCTCCTTAGCTAATCCACTGAATCTATTAAGCCAGATCGCTGGCTTTTGGGGCTTAATAGAAGATATGAGCAAGGATCAGGCCAGTATGGGCGCCAATATATGTCCTAGCGGTCTGCACCCCTGGAGTCGCATCAGCCAAACGGCAGCAGCACGTTGAGTAACACTAATGCGGTGGCCAGTTTGCGGTAGTGTCCGTATAGCATCGATGCAGTGCGTAAATTGCCAGTCTTGTAGACGATTCCGGCGGCCTATCATGGCGAGGTAATCGGCCACATCCTGGCCGGTAAGCACGCGGATCGGCCGCCCATCATGATCCCGATAAAGGCCTCGATGTACCTCACATACCCGCGGCGCTTTTCTCTGGTACGCTATGACGGTCGAGCAGGATCAGATACTTATCAAAAAAACGCGGCGCGGCTTCGGGATGCTGCGAAAGGGGATCCACCATGACGACACTCCTTGTCCAAGAAGCGGGCATCCTGCCCGCGAAAGTCCATGCGCGATTTATGCTAGGCAGAAACACGCAATCGCACAATAGGCAGAAGCAGCCTATCACTCAATACTATGTAATCCACCTAACAGACTGTTAGAGGCCTTCGGCGCCGTGAGATATCCACCTGTCGGCTTCTGCATCTATTGTGGGGCACGGAACGAAAAGTTGGGTGAAGAGCACATCATTCCGTATGCACTTAACGGAGCAATGGTGCTGCCAATGGCTAGCTGCAAGAACTGCGAGAAAGAAACCCACAGTTACGAATACACAGTTTGTAGACGAATTTTTGGAAACTTTCGCATTCGTTACAATGTTCGGACACGAAGAAAAAAAGATAGGCCGAGCCATATTGAGATTGGAACAATCTCAGATGACGGAACGCTTGGTAAGACACTAGTACCCTCAACTGAACACCCGGTTACGCTTTTTCTGTATAAGTTTGAGGAGTCTGACTATTTAAAAGGAAACAAAGAAGAAGATGCGAAATTCAATTGGGTTCCGATATCGATCTTTAGCAAGAAGGAACTCGAAGAGCTAATAGAAAAATACAACTGGGACCGACAACTGCAGGTTAAGATGGTGCCAGTTGAATTTGCGAGAATGTTGGCAAAAATCGCTTATTCATTCGCAGTAGCTGAAGTAACTCTGAAAGGTTTTACACCGTTCCCGCAATTGATTGATGTAATACTGAACCGAAGCAACAATATTTCCTGGTTGATTGGAGGTGACTGGGATATACCAGCCCCAGATCCGGCTGGGTTTCATCACATGGGCATGACATATGCCGTCAGGGATGGGTATGTAGATGTCATTGTAGAGATAAGGCTGTTCCCCGCCTTCGAGACACCGCTATATCGAGTCGTGGTTGGTAGAGTGGATTTGAACAATCAGGAACAGAAACAACTCCTTGATCGGAAGCTGGCAATAGGAATTCAAAATGGAACCGTCGAAATTAACGGCCCCTAACCATGCGCTCCTGCTGACGTCGGCGCTAACGCGCCGCCGCGGCAGAGCTTAGTCGTTATATGTAAATGCCGATGAGGATAGTTAAGTGATATTCAAGAATTTATTTTCTGGCACAAAAGAAAAGCCGGAGTATGTTACAGATGAAGTTCTATCGGAAACCATGCAAATAATCGTGCCTGCCCTCGAGCATCAGGTAAGTACTGCCCGCGAAATGTCACATGCTATTCCTGACGGTGAGGCGAGATTTAGTGGGTTGATCGATGGAAGCTTCTTTTACGGATACGTCATGGGGCTAACCAACAGAATAGCTATGGAAAAATTTAGTGGACTCATTGATCAGAAAAATTACGGGAAGAATTTACGTCGACTTCTTCAAGGCGTTGTAGCCAATCTTTTTTATCCAGATACTCAGCCAGATTGGAATGCTGTACTTACATGGGAGGCGCAGGTGGCAGCCTATGGGTCTGTGAAGAATAGCGGCTACGAAGAAGGAATGAAAACTGGGCAGTTATTTGGGGAAGAGATTATTAATGGTCCTCAAAATTGGTCTGTTACACTACTAGGCGCGGAACTACTAAAGCCATAGTACATGAGCACCGCGCACACTATCTAGTAAATAATGAAGACGCCTCTAGAAAGCTTTAGAACTCGATATCGTCTCTCCGAAACGGCAAACCTGAAGACCGTCGCAGTTGCGGTAGAATCTGTTTGCGAGGCGAACTTTATCGCCTACGAATTCCTGGGTTCAATTGACAACCAGACCAATAGAGAGGGTTTTGTTCTACGAACCCACTTGAATATATTGGGGCGTTTATTTGAACAAACTCAAGGTATGTTGCTTTGTATTGCTGGCGAGTCATACACAAGCTCCGAATCAATAGCTAGGGTCGTGGTTGAGGGTTCTATCAATCTGATGTACATGGCGTCGAAGGGGAACGAGTCAGCAATTGTGAGCTTTCTTGATGCGTGGCTCATTGAGCATGGTAGAAAACTTGAGGAATGGAAAAGCCACATGAAAGGCAGCGCTCATGAAAGCCGGGTGGTTCCCATGATTACAAGTCGTCAGGAGCTTATTTCTAGCTACAAACTACTACTAGACCATATTGTTTCGACTTGCGGAATAGAAAGAAACACGCATAAAGGTGCTTGGCCTAAATCATTGTTTAAACGGTTTGAGGCGCTGGGGCGCGAAACGGATTACTATGAAAGTTACCATAGACTCAGTGGATCTGCTCACATAAATGGAGAAGACACCTTCATCTGGCTGTTATCTTCGAGCATGGCAGACAATCAGAAGCAGGCGCTGGCCAAAGAAGCTGCTGCATTCTCAATAATGATGAGCAGGATAGCGAGCATTATTTTCATAGATTCTGCCATCGCATGCTGTATGTCACATGGCATGAAGTCAGAGGAGCAATTTTCCTCGCTAAGAAGCAAACTTGAAAGTTCGGTAGAAGAAATAGCAAGAGATGCTGGCGTTCCACAATGAAATACATATAACAAACGACTCCAAGCGACGCAAAAACCGCGCGCTTGAGCCGCGACTTTAAGTTCAGAAACTATGGAACTATATAAATACCTGCGACCGGAAAGAATCGACGTACTTCAGAATCTTAAGATTCGTTATACCCAAGCTTGCGCACTGAATGATCCTTTTGAGTCGTTTCCGGCGATAATTCAGAAAGATAAAGAGTGGTACAGGCGTCAATTCCTCAAGCGCATTGAAAGCGAGGCGGATCAACATTCATTTTCAAATACTGTAAAAAGGAAGCAGTTCATTAGGGCTCGAAAACGCGACTTTGATAATTTCTATCGTTGCTACACAGATGAAGAATGGCTTTTTGAGCAAACCCAGTCAGTTATTCTGTTGGATTCGGCTATAGAAGGCTATCTGAGTCTAAGTGCCACAAACAAAAATATTCTAATGTGGTCGCATTACGCCAAGAATCATGAAGGGTTTGTTGTTGGGTTCGACAAAGAGCACCAGTATTTTGATTATGGTTTGATGAAAGTTGAGTATAAAGACGAAAGACCGTATCTCGATCCAACACAGCCTAAACAGGACGCCAGTCTTTTCTATACAAAGAGCACTGATTGGGAGTATGAGGAGGAATATCGAAAATCTATAGGGTTTATTGATTCCATTCAATTAGAGAATGGAAATACACTTTTGCCGTTTCCTGAAGAAACGCCGAGCAAAAACGATCCGTCTCTCTACGAAGTTAAGCTATTCGATTTCCCGAAAGAATGCGTATCGTCGATTATTGTTGGCTGGAAGTCCGCGCCCGACTTATTTGAAACAATAAGAGAGCAGCTTGAAAAAAATGGCATGGGGTGCGTGAAAATATATAAAGCATGTCCCCATAAGTTTAAGTATGAAATGGACGTACAAGAAGCGCATGAACTTAACAAGTAGCTCCAGTGGACAGCAAAAATCGCCGCTCGTTCCTCGTTCTGCTTTTTGCTGCCCCTGAGCATTGCGTTAATCAGAAACCAACTGACAGGAAAGAAATCATGTCGATTGAGGAAGGCGCTAAAAAGGTCGTCCGTCATTATGTGGATGCGTTCAATCGGGGTGATCTAAACGGACTGAGGCATTGCTTGCCGAGGACGCTGAGATTCAGGGTGTCTTTGGCAAGGGTCTATTCGATAAGATCGAGCCAATTTGGCGTCAGCTGATCGAGGGCTATGGCATGTAACTCAACATCCAGGAGTTGGTTGCAGAAGGCAACGTCGTGGCGGCGAGGTATATTGAATCTGGAACCTTCCGTGCGCCTGCGTTTGGAAATCAACCCACTGGTAAATCCTATGAGCTGGTCGCGATGGAATGGTTTGAGATCGAAGACGGAAAGATCAAACGTCGTTGGGGCGCACGGGACGCTGCATCGCAGGCCCGACAGTTGGGTATAGCATTGAGTGCATGAACCAGGATGCCCAATATGATGGGGGAAAGTTACAGGGATTCACTCACCCTGCAATTTATCTTTCGGAAGCTGTGCAGCGTTGTATCTTACTATCCTAGTAGCCTATTCCATTTCCCGTGCGGCCTGTTCCCGCAGACGCCGCTCATTCTCTTGTTCCCGCGCATCGTCGATGACTTGCATGACAGTGTCCACATCAGCGTCCACCGTGCTGCGCTCAAAGTGCCCGGTCAACGTGCTGTCTGGCTTAAGCTTGCCGCTGGTATACAGCGCCCAAATCTCTTTACCGTAATCGGTTTTTAATAACGACGGGGCAAAGCTGCCGAAATGGGCTGTCATGTTGTCGACATCGCGTTCCAGCATCATGCCTGCGCTGTTATTGCCGGCCGCGTTTACCGCTTGTGGCAGATCGATAATGACAGGGCCTTTCTCATCAACTAACACATTGAACGGTGATAAGTCGCCATGCACAAGGCCGGCGAAGAGCATGCGTACTATTTCAGCCATCATCACCTGGTGATATTCACGCGCCTGCTCTTCGGACAAAGCCACATCATTGAGGCGTGGGGCCGCGAGGCCTTCGGCGTCTGTTACCAGTTCCATTAACAAGACGCCATCTACAAAACCAAAAGGCTGAGGTACGCGCACACCGGCTGTGGCCAAGCGATAGAGTGCATCCACTTCGGCGCTGAGCCAGGCATCTTCCGACTTTTTCTGACCGTACCGGCTGTGTTTACCCATGGCGCGCGCCTGGCGGGTGTTCCTGACTTTGCGGCCTTCCTGATATTGCACGGCTTGTTTGAAGCTGCGCTGGTTCGCTTCTTTATAAACCTTGGCACAGCGAATCGCGGAACCACAGCGAACCACATAAACCTGGGCTTCTTTGCCACTCATTAATTGGGAGAGCACTTCATCGACCAGTCCATCATCGACCAATGGTAGTAATCTTTTGGGTACTTTCATCTAAGGAACCTCTGATTAATTTGATCAAGCGAGCAGATGCAAGGCGCGGACGGGCGAAAAAACGGAGTTTACACGGCGTAAATGAGTATTTTGAGCCCGGCTGCAACGCGGCAGATGCCGCTTCAGCGAATTAATCAGAGG
>JBGSOE010000433.1:0-6501 GCA_041739295.1 Thiohalobacterales bacterium
CCAACTGCATCCCGGCGGCATTTGCCAGGCGATCCAGATCTTCGAAATTGCGTACGCCGCTGCGGGGATCGCGCACCTTCAGCCATTGATCGAAACGTGCATTGCTCTCGCTGGTGAATTTCCCGCTATAGTTGAAAGGTCCATAGAGACAGAAGCGACCTTTGGGCTCAAGTATCGAGCCGATTCCTGCGAACATGGCCTCGACCTCCGGCCAACCCATGATGTGCACAGTGTTTGCGCTGAATACGGCATCGTATTGCGCATCAGGCCAAGGATCTTCTGCGACATTCAACGCAAGGGGTGATTGGACATTGTTCAGTCCAGCATCTGTCTGCCAAGCCTGTATGCCTGGGTGATATTCTGTGACATCACTGGTCTGCCAGGTGAGATGCGGTAATTCTGCAGCGAAGAACACGGCATGCTGGCCTGTACCGCTACCGATCTCCAATACGCGCTGGGAGTTTGCGAATTCCTTGCGCAGTACTTCAAGTATCGGCTGTTTATTCTGTTCACAGGATTCGGCGAAGGGTTTCATGTGATGCCTATCAGGTTAGGGAACCTCTGATTAATTCGCTGAAGCGGCATCTGCCGCGTTGCAGCCGGGCTCAAAATACGGGGCCGGGAAGCGGCAGACGCCGTGTAAACTCCGTTTGTTACTCGATGCTACGCACCTCGCCCTGCGGGCCGGCTGGCGCCGTTCTCTCCACTTCGCTTCGAGTCGCCTATCCGCGCCTTGCATCTGCTCGCTTGATCAAATTAATCCGAGGTTCCTTAGTGTTCAATCTGTAGGTTGGGTCGCTGCTTAACTCATGACTACGGAATGCTGGGTTGCGCTGCGCTCCACCCATCCTACGGTACTGTTACAAACGCTCCGCGAGCACCTGCATTATCTCATCATCCGTCAATACAATCGGGTTGGTCTTCATGCTGCTACCGCGGCTGTTCTTGGCGATACGAGGAAAGTCGCTCATCTCAACGTGATAATGAGACAGGCGTGGCAGCTGCAGGCGTTCGGTCCAATTGTCGAGCAGGTCGGTCAGTGCTCGGTAGGCTGCGTCGGACTCACGGATACGACGTTCGCAGAGGATCTCCGCGAGTCGCGCATATTTTTCCAGCGCCACATTTTCCGGCTCACGCGCACGTAGCGCGGCAATATTCATCCGCGTTGCACTACCGACCAGCGTGCCGCAGACCACACCATGCGGGATCGGAAAGAAGGCACCCATCGGTGCGGCGAGGCCATGCACCGAACCCAGTCCCGTCTGTGCAAGGTTGATGCCGGAGAGAAGTGCGGCATAGGCCATGTGGCTGCGCGCGGCAGCTTGATTACCTATGCCTTCGTACCAAGGCAGTAGACCATCACGCGCCGCGCGTAGTCCACTGATGGCGAGTGCATCGGTGAGGCTGTTGGCGCGAAGCGAGACATAGGATTCGATCAGTTGCGTAAGTGCATCCATACCGTTGGCGGCAATAAGCTCTGGCGGGCAGCTGGCCAGAAGATCCGGATCGACGATGGCATACTCGGGGACCAGCTGTTCGTCGCGGAAGGATTTCTTGAAGCCCTGATCGCCGTGTACACTCAAAACGGCATTTTTGGTTGCTTCGCTGCCGGTGCCTGCGGTTGTTGGTACGGCGATGAAAGGTGTGGCTGGTCCTCGGTAAGGCTTCTCCGGACCGACGCCTTCCAGATAATCCATGACCGATTCACCCACGCGTAACAGGCCGGCGATGGCCTTGGCGGCATCCAGCACACTGCCACCACCAATGCCGATAACCAGATCGAAACCACCGTCACGGAATTGCGCGACCGCGCCATCTACGAGTTGGGGTGAGGGTTCATTGCTGACATGCAGCAAATCCCAGTTGATACCCTGCTTACGCAGACCATCAAGCAGTGCGTTCCAGTGCGGTGTGGATTGCAGTGATTGGGCGCCGCTGATCAGCAGAACTCGAGAACCATAGCGCGCGGCGAGTTGCGGCAGTAGCGCGACACGGCCGGCGCCGAACTCGACACGCGGTAGCCGTGCCAGAGAAAATGCATTGATCATAATGGGATCTCGTGGGTTGGCAGCAATCCATTATAGGGTATGCCTCGGCGCGGTTGTGCCATCCAATCAGCCACAGCATCGCGCCAGGCCAGATAATGGGTGGTCTGTTTATGTGCCGCCGCATCCGCGGCAGAGGCGTAGGCCTCATACAGGATAAATTGGCTGGGATCGTCGGATGATTGCAAAACATCGAAGCGCAGATTGCCGGGCTCCCGGACTGAGGCCAGGTGATTGGCTTGGCTGGCCACAATGAAGTCCTGAATATGTTCAGGCTTTACGCTGATCTGGACCAGTGTTACATGCATAATAGTTCACTCCTATCGATGCGGCCCAAGCCTAGCGACATCACTCCTCGTTGCCAAGTCTTGATGATTCCAGGAAGCTGTGAATACTGAAACTTGGCTTATAAGCGTTTGTCGGACGCGACCTTCGGCATGAACCCGACCTACGGTACTACGCGTATCTAACGTGGGTCGGGTTCAGCGGCGCTAGCCGCACGCCCGACATTTCCACTATCATACCTTTCCCCTAAAATGGCAGGCGAAATGAGCAACGATATTCCCGCACCTGAGGCCGGTAGTGACGCAGACGCCCAGGTCGACGTGTCTAAAGACCCGCGCAGTCTCAGTGAATGGGTCGAGCGCCTCAGCGAGAAGGGCATGCCAGCCTTCGCTAAAACGGTGAAGGATATCTCCGGTGTTGCTACCGACCGTGAAAGTTCCGCCGCGGAGTTGTCGCGAGTCATCTTGCAGGATGCCGCCATGACAGCGCGCCTGCTGCGGGTTGCGAACAGCCCGATCTATAGCATGGCAGGCAAGGGCATCAGTACGATATCGCGCGCAGTGGTGCTGCTTGGTTTCAATACTGTGCGTAGTCTTTGTCTATCGATAGCCATTATCGATTCTATGAGCAAGAGCACACAGAAGACCCGTGTGGCTGAGTTGATGGCGCGATCTTTTCATGCCGCGATACAGGCACGTGCCATTGCCGAGAAGCGCCGCGATCCCTCGCCCGAAGAGGTGTTCATTGCGACGCTGCTGAGTACTATCGGTGATCTCGCCTTCTGGAGTGTGAAAAGCGACATCGCGTCGAATCTGAATGAGGTTCTGCAGCGGCCCGGCTATGATCGGGCACGCGCAGAACGTGAGGTGCTGGGTTTCGAACTGAAGGATCTGAGTCTGGGTCTTACGCGTAAATGGAATCTGGGTAAGCTGCTGGAAAATGTTCTGCAGCATAAGGGTGATGCTGATCCGCGAGTAAGTAATATCGAATTCGGCAATGAATTAGCGGCGCAGGCAGAGAAGGGTTGGGAAACGTCTGAAACCAAACAGTTGCTCGGGCGTGTAGCAGAGACGATGTATATCCCGTTGCAGGATGCCACTAAATTGATTCATGAGAATGCCAGTCAGGCGGCAAAAACGGCGCAGTACTTTGGTATTGGCCATGCAGCTGATTTGATCCCACTACCAGCTTCGCAACGCAAACTGGAGCGAGTCGCGCCGGTCCCGCGAGAAGAAGATCAAAAACCCACGTTTGCTGATCCAGACCCGATGTTGCAGTTGACTATATTGCGTGAATTGTCGGGCATGATGAACGGACAGCACGATATAAACCTGCTGCTCGAAATGGTCTTGGAAGGAATTTCTCGCGGTATCGGCATTGATCGTGCGCTGTTTGCGATGCTCAATCCAGAGCGTAATAAATTACGCGCGCGGTATGCATTGGGTTGGGGGGGTGATGTGCGCGATCGCTTTATCTTTGAGATTTCCCCTCTCAAGGCGAATATCTTCAGTCATGTATTGGATACGCGCGAGCCACTCTGGATAGGGCAGGGGAATGATGTGCGACTCAAGTCACTGGTGACGGCACAGGTGATCGAGTTGACGGGGAATGCTCCGTTCTTTGTGATGCCTATCGAGATCAATGGGCGCTCGATAGGCTTGTTCTACGCTGACCGGATGACGAGCGGCCGGCCATTGGATGAGGATTCCTTTATGGCTTTTCGGCATTTTTGCCAGCAAGCCAATCTTGCCCTAACCTATTCCCGGCGTGGGCGCTGATGCTCGACTAAACATCAATGGGTGTGACGTTTGACGTCGGTATAGAATTGTAAATTGTTCTTACCGACGCGCTTGGCTTCGTACATGGCACTGTCGGAAGCCTTCAATAATCCATCCAGTGTGGTGGCATCGTCCGGGTACAGGGCTATGCCGATGCTGCAGGTAACCTGGATATTCTGTCCATCGAGACAGACCGGTACCTGCATCGCCGCCAGGACTTTCTGCGCTATCATTGCGGCATCGCTCGGTGCTTTCAGTTGTTCGACGATCAAAGTGAATTCATCTCCACCCAGACGGGCGACTGTATCGCATTCGCGTGCGCAACGACGCAGCCGATCACTGATCTCGACCAGCAGTGCGTCGCCCATCTGATGACCGAAGTTGTCGTTGATCTTTTTGAAATCATCTAGATCGAACAGCAATAGTGCCACCTTGTCTTTATTGCGATGCGACTGGGCGAGGGCGTGACCGAGGCGATCGTACATGAGCATGCGGTTTGGCAGACCGCACAGCGGATCGTGATGAGCCATGTGCCAGAGTCTGGCCTCAGTGGATTTATGCTCGGTGACATCCTGAAGTGTCCCGGTCATACTGTGCGGTTTCCCGGATTCGTCTAGGGTGCTTTCACCAGTGTGGTGCACAACACGCTCCGTCGATCCATCAGCTTGTATGATGCGATGATAGATGCTGTAGTTGTTCCTCTGTTCCTGGGCATTCTGGATTGTGGTACTCACTAATTGCTGGTCTTCAGGGTGAACCTGAGCCATGAATTTCACATAATCGATATCCCCCGGTTTATCCGACCTGCCGAAGATCCGGAAGATCTCATCCGACCAGTGGATGCTGCCAGTCGCGAAATTCATTGTCCAACTACCCAGATGCCCAATGCGCTGCGCCTCGGCGAGATGTTTTTCGCTTAACTTGAGTTTGGATTCCAACTGGTGTCGGTACAGCGCCATTCCAATGGTCAGGTTCAGTTCCCGCTCATTGATGGGTTTCAAGAGATAGGCGAAAGGTTCGGTGACCTTGGCACGTTCGAAAAAATCATCATCGGTTTGTCCAGTCAGGTACAGCACAGGGATATTCAAGGTGCTGTAGATGATGTGGGCAGCTTCTATGCCATCCATGTCGTCGGCTAGAATAATGTCCATCAGGACCAGATCGGGGGATTCTGCGCGCGCCAAATTGATGGCTTCTGTAGCTGTGGAAACTATTCCAACCGTGGTATAGCCTGAAGCTTGTACAAGTACCCGTATAAATTCCGCAGTGTGGGGGGTCGTCTTCTACGATCAGTATGCTTGCTTTACTCACAATATGCGCATCTTGGCCATGAGGGGCAAGCGCAGTCGGATATGCTGTACAGAGTGCCAACCACTAGGCGCTTGTTCCGAGGTGATTTATCAGACAGTTAGTGCTCGCTTACAGTAAATCTAACTAACTCTGGAATACTATTCTAGTTCGTATTCACGCAAAGGAGATGGTCATGCCACGTATGCTGAGTTGCCTGTTACTGGTACTAATGACTGCCGCAGTCAAGGCGGAGATCAAGACCGAGACGATCACCTACGCGGTGGGTGAAACATCAATGAGTGGTTATTTGGCCTATAACGATGCGATAAGCGGCCCGCGTCCGGGCGTGCTGGTCGTGCACGAGTGGTGGGGGCACAACGACTATGCGCGTAAACGCGCGGAGATGTTGGCCAAGCTGGGCTATACCGCGTTCGCGCTGGACATGTACGGTGACGGAAAAGTTGCCGATCATCCTGATACCGCCAAGGCCTTCATGCAGGCTGTGGCCAGCAATCTACCCGAGGCAGAGCGTCGCTTCGTTGCTGCCCGTGCAGTATTGGAGTTGCAGCCGACGGTTGATAAGCAGCATATCGCCGCCATTGGTTATTGTTTCGGCGGTGGCATGGTGTTGCATATGGCGCGGGTCGGCATGGATCTGGATGGCGTGGTGAGTTTCCACGGGAGCTTAGGAACAGATGTCGCAGCGCAACCGGGTGCCGTCAAGGCACGGGTGCTGGTGTTCACCGGGGCAGATGACCCCTTTGTTCCGCTGGAGCAGGTGCAGGCCTTCGAACGTGAAATGGTCGCCGCAAATGCGATGTATGAATTGGTGAGCTATTCCGGTGTTAAACACAGCTTTACCAACCCGGCGGCCGATGACTTCGGGCAGCGTTTCAATATGCCGCTGGCCTATAACGCGCAAGCGGACGCCGCATCCTGGAATCGCATGCAGGCCTTCTTAAAGACGGTGTTCGCGCAGTAATAGACGAAGATGTGTGGGGCTAGATAGAGTGTAATAGGAGTGCTGTTCGTGGGGACCGTCGGACGCGGCCTTCGGCCTGAATCCGACCTACGTTTAGCTTGCGGAGTGTTGTAGGTCGGAT
>JBGSOE010000470.1:0-4002 GCA_041739295.1 Thiohalobacterales bacterium
CCGTTCCGCAGCCGCCCGCAGCGCCAGTTCGTAGCCAATCGGCCCGAGACCGGCGATGACCCCGACGGCAATATCCGTCAGGTAGGACGTGTGCCGGAACGGCTCACGGGCATGTACATTGGACAGATGTACCTCAATAAACGGTATCTGTACCGCCGCCAAGGCATCGCGCAGGGCTACGCTAGTGTGGGTAAAGGCGGCGGGATTGATGATGATGAATTGTACCCCGGCCGATGGCGCCAGCTGCACCCGGCCAACCAGCTCATGCTCGGCGTTGGATTGGTAGGACTCAACCGAGACGCCCAACTCTTTACCCAATAGCTTGAGACCCGAGTCGATATCGGCAAGGGTCGTGTGACCATAGTGCTCCGGCTCGCGGGTGCCTAGGAGGTTTAGGTTGGGGCCGTTGAGGATGAGGATAGTCATAATTTGCTGATCCAGGTAATTGATCTTGTTCCGTCGATTGTAGCCCAAACAGTAACCAAGCCAATGAACCATCGTTGGACTCACGCACTGACACCCTGCATTTGACCAGACACCACCCTATCCGTGTAATGAATGAAGCTGAAAACTCGGTGACAAAGACAAAAAGACTCGCACGTGCCACACGGAATCGCGCACGCTATAATGGTTTTGGTTTATCCAGCTCGAACATCGGCATGACCATTACCAACCTACTCGAAGCCGGGCATCCAGGACCCGTGCCTGCTCAGGAATACCGGCAATACCAGATTCGTGGAAATACAACACATGGCCAACGTACATGAGCTGAAGACCCGAGGGCAGACTGCCTTCCGTGAAGGGCGCATCTCTGAGGCGCTCGATCAATATCTGCAGGCAAGCCGCAAAGCGCCGAAAGATGCTGAAATTTGGCATATGCTCACTGCACTGCACGGTATGTCGGGTAGTAATGATGAGGCAGAAGTATGCTGCCGTAAGGTCATTAGCCTGCATCCGAGTCTCCACGCCGCCCACAATAATTTAGGCACTATTCTGAAGAGCAAGGGACGGCTTGATGAAGCCGCCGCGTGTTACCGCCGGGCGCTCAGTCTTGCCCCCAACGATGCCTCTGCAGCAAGCAATTTGGCTACGCTGTTGCGCGAAACCGGTGATAAAGACGGAGCGCTAGCGCAGTATCAAAATGCGCTTCGCATCAAGCCTGATTTCGCCGAGGCGTATAGCAATCTGGGGGCATTATTACAGGACATTGGCCGGATAAATGAGGCTTTGCAGGCGTATCAACGGGCAGTGCATTTGCAGCCGTCAAGTCCCGTCTGGTTGTTTAATTTTGGCTGCGGACTGCGAGAGGCTGGGCGGATGGATGAATCGGCGCGCGTGTTCCAACGAGCACTGCAAATCGATCCGCATAACGCACGTATCTGGGACGGACTGTCTCACACCCAGCTTGAACTCAGGCAGTTCAACGAAGCACGGGCGAGCGGACTGCGCGCCATCGAACTCGATCCTAACCTCGTCGAAGCCTACTTGCATGCTGGCGTGGCCTTGCAATCCTTGCAGCAGATACCCGAGGCGGCCGAACTATACCAGCGTGCACTTGCAATCGACCCCGGAAACGAGACGGCCAGCTACTTCCTGGCCATTATGGGGGTGGACAAGGCGCCGGATAAATCACCGGCAGACTATGTCACGAAGCTCTTCGACGGCTACGCCGAGACCTTCGACGATTCCCTGGTGAACAAACTCGAATATCGTACCCCGACCTTGCTTCACCAACTTGCCGGTAGACACTTCGATGCGAGCCAATGCAGGCTTGATATCATCGATCTGGGTTGCGGCACGGGATTATGCGGGCCGTTATTCCGCCCATTGGCTGGTCGTTTGGTCGGCGTGGATCTATCTTCGAAAATGGTGACCAAGGCGCGCGCGCGCCAAGTCTACGATGAGTTACTGGTCGACGACCTGATCCCGCCGTTGCTGAGCAATCCTCAGGGGTTTGATCTCGTGCTCGCGGCGGATGTGTTTGTCTACATTGGTGATCTTGGGCCGGTGTTCGCGGCCTCCACGGCGGCTTTGCGGCCTGGTGGTCTGTTCATGTTTTCCACGGAAAAGGATACGTCTGTGCAGGATTTCGTGCTGCGCAGCTCCGGGCGCTATGCCCATGGCATGCAGTATGTCATCGCGCTTGCGGCCAGTTCTGGCCTTGCAGTCGTTAGCGCTGAAGACGTCATGTTGCGCAAGGAAGGCGGTGCGGATATCCAAGGCAACGTATACGTTATGAAGAGTGGTTAAAAACTCAGAGGGCTATTCGGTCACCGGGTTTTCTGGCTTGCTGCGGGTTATTCATGAGCGCGACATTGAACGCGATTGATATGCGCTGTTCATTAGATCTGTTTTCCTCTACGTGATGCTCCATCCAGGCGGGGAAAAACAGCAGATTCCCTTCACGCGGCGGGATCTTCACCGTAAACGAATTAATCAGATTGGGTTCCTGGAAAGGCAGCTGCAAGTAACGCATTGGCCGCCCAAAGTCTTCTAACACGAAGACCCCGCTGTTTTTGGGAATCTTCACGTAGTAACAACCGCTCAACACCAAAGGATTGGGCATTCCCGAGGGCGATTGATGTGAGTGAACGGCATTTGAGTTGCCAAATACGTTGATATTGGCCCACATGGACGTCACCCGTAGCATAGCCGAGGCCTGACCAAATCCGTAATCTTTGCCTATCTGGCCAAGTTTACTGGTGATGAATTCCACAAGAATTCTAAATTCCGCCTTCATATGCAGCCTGCCATGGCTCTGCCAGCCGCCGCGATTGGACAATTGAATGCCGGGATCGTTATTCATTTCAGTCATGACAGCAGCGGCCAACTTGACGTTGACGGACGCAGAATCCGGTATCTCAAAGGTCCAGAGTGGTGTGCCAAACAGTAAAGACATAGTGTCGGACATGAAAAACTCCTAAAAACTAAGGACGCCGCAGCGTCCTTGTTGTTGCCAGTTTTAGAGCAATTTCAAGCATCGCTCCGAGCCAAGTGTACTACCTTAGCGCTGTTTTCTACGCCGGGCGACATTTGCCAAACCGATTAAGCCAGAGCCAAACAACCAAGCCGCAGCTGAGACCGGGACGGGTGGCGGCGGGATATACACGACAGAATCAAAATGGATGGAGGTGATATCCATGTTGGCGCTGTAGCCCGCGAATGTACTGTTATCCATTGGGTCGCCACCAATGGTGTCGCCGCTAACGACAAGACAGCTATCAATTGCGGCGCAAGAAGGATTAATGTTGAAGTTGGTGTCCCAGGCTGTCGTCGCCATTGGAGCAGGTCCTATGGGAATGGTGTTTTTCGCTACTGCGTTGCTAGCGGGAAGTGCGCCGACGCTCGAAATGGTCTGGCTAGTACCGTAGATGCCGGCACTCAGGAAACCGGTGGCGTCAAGGACGATGCCGATGCTCATGTTCTGGGTTGTGGCCCAGTCGAACAGCATGCTGCCTACCATCAGTGCACCATTACCTCCGAAGCCGTCACCAATGGATTGCAGCGTGATGTCGTGGAGTGACGCGCCAAAGTCCCAAAAATTGAATGGGTTCACGGTCACGCTGATCGAGTTGGTGCTGGTCGAAAAAGAGAAGGTGCCGGAGATTTGCGTGCGCAGGCCGTAGTTCCAGGTGGTGTCACCGTAGTATGGGTAGCTGGTGTTCTGATGCGCTGCGCCCGTCGGTGTCAGAAAGGTGAATAGACCTTCCCAGACTGCGCTGATAAAGGCGGCCTCAGCTGTCGCCATGCTGCCCAGGCCCAGCGAGGCAGTTAGTGCGGTGGCGATAGCGGTTTTTTTATAGCCCATATGAACTCACCCTTGCTTTATTTTGTTATTTGGTTCACCCGAATGGGGAATAGTTGCCCAGTTAGTTTCTAGCCCTTTATTTTATAAGGCTCGAAAGTAAAGGTAACAGTCAGTGAGTGGACGTGCAACTTAAGGAGCCTCTGATTAAGTCTCCCACCCGATCAACGGATGAGTTATAAAGCGCACAGACATCG
>JBGSOE010000481.1:0-22445 GCA_041739295.1 Thiohalobacterales bacterium
TGCGCCTGATGAACGGATAATGGCCTGAAAATATGCCATAAAACACCTGCTCTAGTGCCAAACATTGGCGCTTCAGGGCAAACATCACGTTGAACAGAGTGTATGCGACTGGAATCAGCACTTGTTCAGAGATTCCTTAGGGTTATTAGAGCTTCTTTCATATTCTTGCCATCCCTTTCTGAGTCCTGTTGGTATTAGCTAATGGGGTGATGTCTCATTTATCATGCCCCTAGTTTCAGATCAGTCAGAATTATTCATGAAACATAAGACTCTATAACCGCTATGTATTGCAAACACTTCGGATTAGACAGCAAGCCCTTCTCTATTTCTCCGGATCCGCGCTTTCTGTTCCTTAGCGATCGGCATCGGGAGGCGCTCGCGCATCTGCTCTATGGCGTGGGCGAGGGCGGTGGGTTTGTACAGCTGACCGGTGAAGTTGGCACCGGCAAGACGATGCTGTGTCGTACTCTGTTGGAGCAATTGCCGGGTTCGGTGGATGTCGCGTTGATCCTTAACCCCAAGCTGAGTGGCTTCGAATTGGTTGCGACGATCTGCGATGAGCTGAAGGTTGCGTACCCACGGGATACACAGAGCCAGAAGGTTCTAATAGATCAGTTAAATCATCATTTGCTGGATAGCCATGCCGCCGGACGCAGGACGATTCTGATCCTCGATGAGGCACAGAACCTCAGCACCGAGGTGCTGGAGCAGATCCGTCTGCTGACCAATTTGGAGACGGCCCAGGCCAAATTGTTGCAGATCATCTTGATTGGCCAGCCAGAACTGCAAACACTGCTGGCGCGCAATGAACTGCGCCAACTTGCGCAACGTATCACGGCGCGTTATCACCTGGGTTCCCTGGGCCGCGAAGAAACGCGAACCTATATTACGCACCGGTTGCGGGTCAGCGGAGGTCATGCCGATCTGTTCACGCCACAAGCGATGGATGAGGTGCATAAACTGTCGACCGGTGTGCCGCGGCTGATCAATGTGATCTGCGACCGTGCGTTGCTGGGAGCCTATGTCGAAGATAAGCGCCGCGTCGATCGCACGATTTTGCGTCACGCCGCAGACGAGGTGCTGCCAGAATTCCGTGGCAATCAGAGTAGTAAGCCGCTGTCCTGGCCCTGGGCAGCCGCCATCATAGTGTTTGTACTTGCGGGCAGTGCGTTGTGGTGGGAACGTTTTGTGACGCCGACCGCGGAGTCGCAGAATATGCCTCCGGTTGCTGAGAGTCCTGCTTCGACAATGCCTGACCCAGCCGATGCAGACGTCGTGCCAGAGTCGCGGGAGGGCATAGAAGCGGCAGCGGTACTCGCGGACCCGAATTTATTGCCGCCGCCTGATCCCCTGGAAACCGATATGCTGCCGGAGCCGTCTGGGTTGCCCGATCGATTATCGGCTGCTGTAGATGAAAGTTCTGAACTGCGTGCTTGGAGCGGCCTGTTCAAGCTATGGAATATCGCTTTATATCTAGATGATCAGCTGTTGCCGTGTGATCAGGCGGCGAAACAGGGTATGCGCTGTCTAATCCGCAGTGGTAACTGGACGCAGTTGCGAAGTTTCGATCGGCCGGCGATTTTGCAAATGATCGCGCCAGGTGGTCAGCGTGTGTCCGTATTGCTGCGTGGTTTGCAGGGGGAGCAAGCACTTATCGAACTGGGTAGTGAAGTGTTGCGGTTGCCGATCAGCGAAATCGATGCGCACTGGCATGGGCAGTTCATGTTGCTTTGGCGCTCGCCGATCCGTAGCGAGTCCATGCGTGCCGGCTTGCGCGGTGAGGATGTCGTGTGGCTGCGCAATCTCTTGGATCGATTATTGCCGGGTTCGGCAATGCCGAGCGCCACGCCGAATTTGTATGATGCCGCGCTGACCGAACAGGTGAAGCAGTTCCAGTCCAGCCAGTCGCTCGAACCTGATGGTGTGGTCGGTACTATGACGCTGATTCACTTGAACTCCGCTGATCAGACGTCAGGCGGTCCACGGCTGACTGATTCAGCCACATAAGGGGCTGCACATATGTCTTATATCCTTGAAGCCCTGAAAAAATCCGAGCAAGAACGTCAGATCGGACATGTGCCGGATATCTCCATGGTGCAGGAGTCGCCGCGCCCCGTCGTGTCCCGCTGGCCGCGTTGGTTGCTGATCGCATTCGTCGTGAATGCGTTGATCTTGGTGGCTATCGCTTGGCGGCCTTGGGAAAAGCGTGCAGCGCAGCAAGTTTCTCCAGTCGTTGCCACGACACCGATGTCACCGGTTGCGCCATCGGAGAAACAGTCGATAAGCGCCAGTGCTCCTAGCGTATCGGCACCTGTTGCAGCAGCGCATCCAGCACCGAAAATGGAAGAATTGCCTGCCCCAGTAACGCAAATGCCACCCCCGCCGCCGGCACCTGTTTACAGACCCGAGCCCATCAGTATCGAAACCGAACCGGTTCTGCCGCCACGCTGGCAGGATCTCCCGTTTGAAGAGCGCAAAAATCTACCGGCTCCGCGTATTGACGTGCATGTGTTCGCGCGCGAGCCGGCGCGGCGTTTTGTATTGATTAATCTACGCAAATACCAGGAGGGCGACACAGTTGACGAAGGTGCGACCATCGAGTCTATCCTCGCCGACGGAATTGTGTTGTCATACCAGGGTCAGCGTTATCGAGTGGATCGTCCCTAGTGTATGAAGTTACGTTGCGGTTGACCGCGCTGCGGTCATGGTGTGCCTGTGCCCTGATTTGCTGGAGTTCAATCGGCTCAGCAGGTGTATTGGCGTCATCCCCAGACAGCCTTGTTTCGCGGCTGATACTCCGTCTCCATGATGATACCCATGCGCATTCGGCCGATGGTCGGCGTCACTCATCCGAAGCGCGCCTGAACGCTATTTTGCGATCAGAGCACATCGACAGCGTGACTTTTGAGCGCAGCGTCGACGCCTCGTTGGCCATTCTGCGGTTTACGACACCGGTAACGACAGAGCAGGCCACTGACATCGCCAATCGGCTGAAGTCCTCGTCCGAGGTAATGTATGCGGAGTCAGACGGCTGGGTTAAACCGGCGTTTGTTCCGAGCGATCCGCCAGCCGAGTTAGCAAAACAATGGTTCCAGTATGAAACCTATGGCATCAACGCCTACCCGGCCTGGGATCTGACACGGGGTGACGCTGGGTTGGTGATTGCCTTGCTGGATACCGGCATCCGTACCCATGAGGATTTAGATCCCGCCAGCGTACTACCCGGTTATGACTTCATTAGCGTTACCGCCATTTCCAATGATGGCAACGGGCGTGACCCAGATCCTGCCGATCCTGGCGATGCTGTGAGAGCCGATGAGTGTGGTGTAGGTGAACCGGCCGAGGATAGTAGCTGGCATGGTCTTCACTTGGCCGGAATTATGATTGCCGTCGCCGATAATGCAGTGGGCGGCACGGGCATTAATCATTTTTCGCGTTTGCTGCCGGTGCGGGTTCTAGGTAAGTGTGGCGGCAATTTCAGCGACATTCTGGATGCCATCCTCTGGTCGGCCGGCCTACCTGTCAGCGGGGTTCCGGTCAACGCCACGCCGGCGAAGGTCATCAACCTGAGCTTCGCCGGTACCGGTGGTTGTAATGCGGCCGTACAGGATGTCATCAATCGCGTAGTGGCGGCGGGCAGTATTGTGGTTGCCGCGGCGGGTAATGAAAACGGTGCGGATGTCGCCACGGTTTTCCCGGCCGGTTGCAATAATGTCATTGCAGTCGCCGCGACAGGCCGAAGCGGTGCCGTTGCGAGCTATTCCAATATTGGTAGCCGGGTGTTGCTGAGTGCGCCCGGTGGCGACGGTCCGTTCCTATCCGATGACATTTATTCGACCCACAATAGCGGGATAACAACTCCGGGTATTGATAGTTATACCTATCTCGCGGGCACCAGTGTGGCGACGGCCCAGGTATCGGCTGCGGTGTCGTTATTGCTTTCAGTGCAGCCAGCGCTGACGTTAAGCAATATCCGGCAGATTCTGACTCAGACCGCACAGCCTTACACCGGCGGTTGCCCGTCCGCGAACTGCGGTGCGGGCAGGTTGGATCTGTTTGCAGCCCTCCAGCTGGCGCAGACCACGACACCCGGGGACCCCCAGGTAGCGGCGCAGAGCAGTAGCGGCGGCGGTGGAGGCGGTTGCGTGTTACGGCCTAATGCAAATGCCGTAGCGGATGGCGCGTGGTGGCTGGTGTTGCTGTTCCTCGGCGGTCTCTGGTTGCGGCATCAATCGACGCGGGATTGAAGGCCGATAGACTCCGCCGCTGCGATTTCCTCTGCGCTGGCGTCACGAATGCCCTGAATCTCAACTTCGAATATCAGTGTTTCGCCCGCCAACGGATGGTTGGCATCCAGTTTCACCATGCCGTTTTCAATCGCGGTAATACGAAAATGGATGTCGTTACCCAGTTCATCCTGCCCAACCAGAGACTTGCCCGTGGCGATATCTTCACCGGGAGGTAAGGCATCTAGTGGCACTTCGTGCAGCAACTCGGTGTCTCGACGTCCAAAGGCGTCATCCGGGAGCAGTCGCACGCGCACCAACTCACCGACACTCTGACCTTCAAGGGCGCTTTCCAGCTTGGGGAACAGGTTTCCGCAACCCTGTACATAGTGGATGGGCTTGCTGCTAGCCGCGCGGATCTCTGCGCCGTTACCGGTGGTGAGGCTGTATTGCAGTGAAACCTGCTTGTGTCGGCTAATCTGTTCGCGGCGAGTCATAGGTAGATTCTGGTTAAAATGACGTAGCATCAGTATACAGGGCTGGTATATAGGCGGCCGAAATCCCCGATAATTTTCCAGGAACTCAACCTGGATGGAATTTGTCCTGGTCTTATGGATGTTGGCAGTTGATCTTAGAAATGCACTGAAGAAGAGAGATTTAATGGCATGTTGAAATCCTTCCGACGATTTTTCGATGAGTTCGTCATGGCTGAGTTATCCAACTCGCCACAGCAGGCACACGAACACCAGCTTCAGCTCGCGACCGCTGCCTTGATGATGGAGATGGTGCGGGCCGATTTCGAGACACAGATAGCAGAACGCGAACAGGTCTTGGCGCTACTGACGCAGGAATTCAGTTTGTCGCCCCAGGAGGCATTGCGGATTGCAGCGTTAGGCGAGGAGCAGGTGCGTGAGTCCGTGTCGTTGTATGAGTTTACCCAGGCCATTGATACGGCCCTGTCGCAGTCAGATAAGGTCCGCATGATCGAGATGCTCTGGCAGGTGGCCTATGCCGATGGCGCGCTGGATAAGTACGAAGAATATCTGATGCGCAAGCTGGCTGACCTGCTGCATTTGAGTCATCGCCAGCTTATACAGGCGAAGCATAGGGTGTTGGAGGCGCGCGGGGTGATTTTATAACGTTGGGGAGAAGGCTGGGGGCAATCAACCGGCTGAAAATATGCCGACGCGCAAACCATCGACGAAATGAAGATTAGGGCGGGGAATCCAGGGTAGATTCCCCGCGCCTAAGAGGCGGTGCATCCGTGCACTGCAATGCCGATAGTCGGCTCAGACCATATCCTTGAGTGCCTTCAGTGCAGCGATTTTGACCACGTTGCGGGCCGGTTTGGCCTTGAAAATGGTGTCTTCGCCGGTGAAGGGGTTGACGCCCTTACGAGCCTTGGTGGCCGGCTTGCGCACAACTTTGATCTTCATCAAGCCAGGTACCGAGAACACGCCCGGACCATTCTTCTTCAGGTCGCGCTTGATCAGTCCGCTCAGGGTCTCGAACACTGAACCAACGTCTTTCTTGGTCAGTCCGGTCTGTTCGGCAATGTAGCTCATAGCTTCAGACTTGGTTGTCGGGGAATTCGATGCCTTGACGGCATTCTTCTTGGCGGACTTACCAGCTTTTTTCTTCGCAGCCATTCAATGTGCTCCTCTGTGTTTCCAGCATATCGTTATCCAACGCCGGATAAGATAGCACAATAATTCTGCAGTGGAAGGCTTTTCAGCCTTGAATAACAGTATTTACTGCACATCGGCCAAGTGATAAATGTCGGCCTTACGCGGCATCATAATGCGAATTTATGTCGCGTGACGTCCTATCTAGGGCTAGTGGCTGTCATCTGAGTAGGTGTTTTAAGGCTGTAATTATAGGTGTTTCGTGAATTTAGTTAGGATATGGCTAAAAATGTTTGAGCCTGATCAGTCCGAAAGAATTTGCACCACTACGGGTCGTTGAATGTCGATTTCTCCCTTGCTGGATGTTTAATTCAGGCTGCTGTTTTAGCGAAATTAGACTGTTCAGGTGAGTGTGATTTGCGGCGCAGGTTGTATAAATCGGATGCTTGTGACCCATCTGCGGTTCTGGGTCTGTCCCTGGTGTAGGGTGATGTGCCACGCTGTGGATTGTGTGTTAGTCGGTCGATTCAGGGCGGAATTCTGGGCTTACATGACGACTAGATTTGGTATGGTTGTGTGGCCGCGTTCTGAAGTGTGACGCTGTTCGCATTATTGTGGCGCCCGGCAAAGGTAAAGAAACGACTGGCCGAGATCTTGCGTGCAGGGATCGTTAAACGCGCTGGAGTGCGCCAAATCGCTTAAGCATTAGTCGCTACGGCCGCTAGATCTCGGTAGGGTACGTGGCCCCATCTGTTTGACAAATGGATTGATTTTTAAGATTCCTCGCGGCTGAGTTGGTATGGGTGCGGCGCACAAAATTAACGACAAAAGAACACTCCAGGTTCTCGTCCCGTTCAATGCATTGTCTCCGATGCACTTCAACGAAGTGGCGCAGAAGACTGTCGTGGAAGAAATTCGTGCCGGGCGCCTCGTTTTCAAAGAGGGCGAACGGGACAATCAGTCTGTCTATCTGCTCGAGGGCGAGATCAGCCTCGTGTCGGGCAATGACATCGTCGGTTCTGTTACCGCCGGCAGTGATGCCAGCCGGCACCCCTTAGCACATCAGCAGCCGCGTCAGGTCACTGCACGCGCCAAAACCAATCTGGTCGTGGCCCGAGTTGATTCCAGTCTGCTGGATATCATGCTCACCTGGGATCAGTCCTCAGGGTACGAAGTCTCCGAAATCGACGATGACGAAGATGACGATTGGATGACCCGCATCCTTCAGTCCCAGGCATTTCTCAAGCTGCCGCCGTCCAATATCCAGCGTCTGCTGATGCGGGTCGAGTCCGTTCCCGTGAATAGCGGGGAGGTCATTATCCGCCAGGGCGGCGAGGGTGATTTCTTCTATATCATCAAGAATGGGCGCTGCATGGTGTCGCGCAAACCCTCGCCGAATGCCAAAGAGGTCAAATTGGCGGAGCTGGCTGACGGGGATGCCTTTGGTGAAGACGCCCTAGTCTCGGACGCCAAGCGCAACGCGACCATCACCATGATCACGGACGGTGTGCTGATGCGGCTGGCGAAGCAGGATTTCGTCGAGCTTCTCAAGGAGCCGCTGCTCAATAAGCTGAGCTATCCAGACGCGGCAGACCTGGTGAAGAAAGGCGCCGTCTGGCTGGATGTGCGCCTACCTGGCGAATTCGAAAACGCCCATATACCCGATAGCCGAAATATCCCGCTTTCTGCATTGCGCCTTGAGGCCAATGGCCTGGATGCCGGTAGTAAGTACATCGTCTGCTGCGACACCAGCCGACGCAGCGCGAGTGCCGCATTCGTCCTTAGTCAGCGTGGGTTTGAGGTGTACGTGCTCAGCGAGGGATTTGGCGGCGTGCCCGCGGAGGTCCTGGTGGGAAATGCAGCGACTGCTGCCGAGCCCGCATCAGCTGATGTCGTTGCATTGAAGCCACTCGCTGTACCGGTACAGGCTACTGAAGCGGCTGTAGCTGCCACAGAAGTACCGGATACGGCCGTGATCACTGCACTACAAGGTCAGGTCGAGTCTCTGCAAAATGACAAGCAGACGATGGCATCCGCACAGGCACAGCTGTCAGACCGCATCAGCGATCTGCAGCTGGATCTGGAGCGAGTGCGTGAAGAGGCGCGCGAACAAATTCTGGAGTTGGAACAGTCTCTCGCGGAAGCGCGCAAAGAGACTGCGGCAGCGCAGAGCAAGCTGCTGGTCATAAAGGATGATGCCAAGGGCGTCGAACAGCAGGCTGATCAGGCGATCCGCGAGCAGAGAGAGGCGCTGGAGTCCGAGCTCGCCACACGTCATGCCCAGGAAGAGCGGTTACAGGCAGAGCTCACGGCGCTCCAAGGTCGCCTCACCGAACTGGAGTCAGCACATCAAGAAGACCTGCAGCGCGTGGCCGAGGCCGAAGCTGCGCATGGCAAGCTCCAGGTCCAGATAGAAGAGTTGCAAGCCAAGGCCAGACAAGCTGAGGAGCGGCTAGCTCAAATCAACAGTCTTGAGGCGGAGCTCCGCCAAGCGAATCAGCACGGCACTGAAGCGCTAGCTGATCAGGCGCGTCGGGTAGATGAGTTGGAGGCGGCGCTGCAGGTTGCAAGCAGCGCGTTGGAACGTGCGCATCAAGATGCGGAGCGTCAGCAGGCTGAGCTGAACGCTGCGCACACGCAGGAATTGGAAAGCATACAGTCGGGCGCATCACAGCAAGCTGCTGAACTACGCACGCAGTTGGATGCTCTGCAAGCCGAACGTACAGATCTGGAGACGCGCCTCGCTTCTGCCGACGAGGCGCTGACGCAGACGCAGCAATCCGAGCTGCAGAAGCATGCAGAGCTGCAAGCCAAGATCGAAACGCTAACGACGGAACTGGCACAGATCAATTCGGAACGTCAGGAACAGACCGACGCGGTTGCGCGCGAACTCGCAACGATGCGTGATTCACAGGCCGCAGCCATTGCTGAAGCGGTCGCAGATGTGGAGCGACTGCGTAATGAGCTCGAGACTCTCAACGCCGCCCATGCTGGTCTGATTGATGAACGTGATGCGTTGCAGTCACTGAAGGATGCCGCTGCACGTGAACATGTTGAGCTGCAGACTGCACTGGCACAGGCGCAACAACGTGTTGAAGAATTACATGCAGATGCAGGCGAGCAGGTTACGCATCTGGAATTCTCGTTAGAGGATATGCGGCAGCAGCTTAAAGCTGCGCAGCAGGAACAAGCATCGCTTCAAGATGCTCAGGATCAGCTTAGCCGCGAGCGACAAGTGATTAAGGCGGCACTGGAGCAGTCGCAGGAACGTGTACATATTTTAGAAACGCAGACTGCTGAGCAGAGTCAGCAGCAGACGGCTGAGCTAACAGCGATCCGTGGACAAATCGACGCCTTGGCAGCAGAGCGTGACCGCCTGCAGACGGAGCGGATTGAGGCCGACGCAAAGCTGGCTGCGGCCGAGGCGCGGGTCGCCGCACTGGAGTACAGCACAGGTACTCAATCAGATGCGGCTAATGGCTTGCAGCAGCGACTGGACGAGGCTCTGCGCGAATTGAAAACTGCGCAACAATCCGCTGATACACTGCAATCAGATTATACAGCCGCACAAGCGGTGGCCGCCGAACTCGAAGCTAAGCTGGCCGCAAATGAGCAGGTGCAAATCCAGGCATTGGCTGAGCGTGAGGCTGAGCTGGATGCCGTGCGCACTGAGCTTACAGCATTGGCGCAGACTCAAACCGAACGTGCTACGGAATCGGAGCAGCGTATCCAAGCGCTGGAAGTGTCTTTGGCAACTGCTCGTTCTGAGGCTGAGCAGAATTCCGTAGATCAACGTCAGGCCTTGACTGAATTACAGGGTCAGCGCGACGATGCGGAGCGTGCGTTGGCAGAGGTGCGCACGCAGCTCGAACAGTTGTCTATACAACAAGCTGATGCCGCATCCGGCCAAGACGAACAGATGCGCTCACTGGCGCACGCGCGAGAGGAACTGCGGACTGCGCAGGAACAGCTGCGCGCGGCGGATGCTAGTCGTGACGAAATCGAAGTGCGCCTAAATGAAATGACCACTGCCGCTAGTGATGCCCAGTCACGTTTAGCGCTGGTGCATGCCGAACAGCAGAAGATGCTCGCCGAAGCGGAGCAGCGTGGTCAGGCATTACAGGAAGCTAAGCTGAATGACTTGAAGTCAGAGCTGGAGAGCGCGCGCTCGGCACTGGCCCGTCAATTGGCTGAGCGTGGCAACCTTGAGCAGGCCACGCAATCTGAATTCAATGCCACTCAGAAACAACAGAAAGCGGCGCTGGAGCAGATGAAGGCGGCACTGGAGGAAAGTGAGCAGTCGCTGATTGAGGTGCGCGCCGCCGAACAGTCACTTTCTGCGGAGTTGTCTGCGGAGCGTGCGGCCGCCAAATCCCAGCAGCAGGCGCTGGTTGCGGAACTGGAGCAGTTACGCATGGCCACGACGATGGATATCGAGGCCACACAAAAACAATTGCTGCAGGTCAAAGAGGAATTAAAGGCGGCACGCAAGGCGAGTTCCGGTGGATCTTCTAGCGAAGAACTGGAAAAATTGCGTCTGTTGTTGGACGGCGCTCGAGAGGAAGCGAGTCATGCACGTGCTGATGCCGAACAGTGGCGCGAACATGCGCTAGCGGAAACGGCCTCAGTGGCTGAGCATAACACTGACGAATTGGCCGCCATGCGCGTGCAACTTGCCGATGTTCAGTGTCGCGCCGAGGAAGCTATTCTGCTGCGCGAAAAGTCCCAGCAGGAAGTCACGCAGTTACGCAACGAACTACAGGCGCAACAATTTCGTCAGTCGATGCAAGGTGCGCCGAAACCGGCAATAGCCGTGCAGGATGATGCGCCGGCACGTCGAGGTGGTCTTTGGATGGGCTTGGCGGCAGGATTGCTGCTGGGCGTGGTTGGTGCTGGCGGCGCGCTCTGGTATGGACAATCCACACCGGTGTCAGGATCAGCTAGTCCGGTTGCTGCAACGCCCGCACCGATGGGCGCCGCTGCTAAGCCGATGCCTGTAGAAAAGGCGGTCGAAATCGAAAAGAAGGTTGTTGCAGCACCCGTCCTCTCTAAGGCCGAAACCAGTGCCGTTGTTGAACCTGCCATTAAACTACGCGAGCTAAGCGACCGTTTGAATGATGGTAGCAGTGGCCCTTTGCTGATAGAAATTCCGGCTGATCATTATTCAATGGGTAGCGGTGTCAGCTCGCTGGATTTCGATGAGCGCCCCAAACATGACGTAGAGTTGCGGCGGTTTGCGATTGGTAAATATGAAGTCACGTTTGACGAATACGATACCTTCGCACGTATGACCGGCCGCGCCATGCCGGATGATAAAGGCTGGGGCCGTGGTCAGCGCCCGGTCATCAATGTCAGTTGGGAAGAGGCACTGACCTATACGCGCTGGTTGTCTGAGCAGACCGGCGAGCGTTATCGGTTACCGACCGAAGCGGAATGGGAATATGCCGCAGGTGGTTCCGCTCGCACCTTATATTGGTGGGGAAATAGTCCGGGAGAAGGGCGCGCGAATTGTTTTAATTGTGGGAGCGAATGGGATGCGCATCTTTCAGCGCCAGTGGGCAGTTTTGCAGCCAATGCACTAGGCTTACAGGATAGCTCCGGCAATGTGGCTGAGTGGGTACAGGACTGCTACCACTCGAGCTATGAGGGTGCACCGAGCGATGGCAGTGCCTGGAACACGGTCGGTTGTACTCGCCATGTTGTCCGTGGCGGCGGTTTCAATAGTCCAGCAAACACCCTGCGCCTCACCAAGCGCGATCAGCAACTGTCCAGTATGCGTGCAGACGATCTGGGCTTCCGGGTTGTCCGCGATTTTTAGGGCATGCGCATGCCCTAGTGGCTGAACCCGTCATGTCAATCAGCTACACTGCGCGCCATTATGGCTCGTATCCTCGCAATCGGTATCGCCACGCTCGACATCGTCAACCTGGTATCTGCGTATCCCTCTGAAGACTGTGAGGTGCGTGCGCTGGATCAACGTGTAGAGCGCGGTGGCAACGCTACCAATACATTGGTGGTATTAAGTCAGCTTGGCCACGCCTGTAGCTGGGGTGGGGTTCTGGCCGAGGAGGCGGATGCAGCATTTATCCGCGCGGACCTTTTGATTCATAACATCGATCTGAGCCATTGCCGTCACCAGCCGGGCGGAAAAAATCCGACTTCCTATATTCTGCTGAGTCAGGCCACCGGTTCACGCAGCATCGTGCATTATCGCGATCTACCTGAATATGATTTTGAACAGTTCAGACGCATTGATCTGACGGCTTTCGATTGGCTGCATTTCGAAGGACGCAATGTGGATGTGACGCTAGAGATGCTGGTACACACGCGACGAATGGCGCCGCACTTGCCAGTGTCTGTAGAAATTGAGAAACAGCGCACAGGCATTGAACGGTTGTTTGCGCTGCCTGATCTACTGCTGTTTTCCCGTGCCTATGCCAACGCCAGTGGATTTTCGGACGCGATATCGTTATTCGCTGCGGTACGTCCTCAGGCACGGCAAGCCGATCTGGTTTGTAGTTGGGGTGAAACGGGTGCGCAGGCGCAGGATCAGGCAGGAGTGCTGTATGCGAGCCCGGCGTTTCCCCCGCCCTGCTTGGTGGATACAATCGGCGCGGGCGATACGTTCAACGCCGGTTTCATCGATGCCAGACTGCGTGGCCTTTCACTTGCCAATGCCCTGCAGTCGGCCTGCCGTTTAGCGGGGCGTAAGTGCGGCCAGCAGGGCTTGGCAGGAGTTGTCGATGACTGAATCAATTGCACGGCAGCGGCTGTGTCGGCTGGACGACCTTGCCGATCCTGGCTCGCGCAGTTTCACACTGCGCATGCTGAACGGTACGATCGAGGATATTTTCCTAGTACGGCGCGGCGCCATGGTATTCGCCTATCGTAACCACTGCCCACACACTGGCAGCCCGCTCGATTGGCAGCCGGACCAGTTTCTGAATTTGGAGCGGACTCTGATCCAGTGCGCGACCCATTTTGCGCTATTTCAGATTGTGGATGGCCACTGCATCAGCGGCCCCTGCGCAGGACAATCTCTCATGCCGGTCGACGTTGAACTCGATGATGGTTGGGTTGAGGTCATTGCTCGTGAAATTTTGTGAGTAAACGCGCCGCTTGCCTGTTAGCTATTGGGGCAGGGTTATTTCAGTGGGTGTTTCATGGCTCGTACGATACGGGCAGTTTGCTGAATACCGGCGAAAGCTTTGGTCGAAAAAAAACGCCTGTACGTTGTAGGTACAGGCGTTTAGTTATTCGTATTATAGGGCGACTAGATCAGTCACTGAGTGATGACAGGAAGCTGTCTACATCGGTAAAGCACAGGGCGGGGTGAAGTTCCTGGCGCGTTGTCGTCGGTGATGCCTGGATCAGTTGCAGCTCGGGGACCGGTATCGCGGCCAAGTCGGCTGTCAACGGGCGGACAGAATCCAGAGTGGAGGTGTCTTCATCTGGCTCGCGTATCTCGTAAGTGTCCATATCGTAGATCTTCATCATGGTACACCTCCTGTTGCGGCAAACGCCGTGTTCGCCACTTACCCTAAAGTAGCGGCGCTGTGATGGCAAGATTTAGCGGTTTTACGGACATACAGCAAATCCGGGCTAAGTCTGCGCGCAATCAGGGTTTCGAGGGGGCGGTGGAAGAACTTGATACCGGGATAGACAGAATCAGTGCGCGCCAGCTGCCGTGGAGGCGAAGCGATGCGCTTGGCGTGTCGTCTCTGGCAGCCGGTAGTGCGGGGTGCAGGCTAAAACCAGATCGATGGCCGATGGCAGGCTGATACGGTGTCCGGTTGAAACAAAGATCGGCAAAGTGCCCGCACGGCTACGCAGTGCAGCGCCGAGGACTTCACCGTGATGACGCAGGGGTTCCCAGGCGCCACGGCGTTGTGGCGGATCGATATGCTGGCCAATCAAACGGTGTTTGGCGACCCCGACCGTGGGCCGGTCAGTGAGCACGCCTAGATGGCTGGCCAGCCCAAACCGGCGCGGATGTGCAATACCCTGGCCGTCGCAGAGGATTACGTCGGGTTCGGTGTGTATCCGGTCCAGGGCTTCCAGCAGCGCCGGTACTTCGCGGAATGAGAGCAATCCCGGTACATAGGGAAAAGCGGTGGGCTGGCGGACTATGACGCGTTCAATAAGTGCGAGGTCTGGAAAACTCAGAATCACCAGCGCGGCACGTATTGTGTTCCCGCCGTTCTCGAAGCCAACATCCACGCCGCCAACATGTGCAATTGGGCCGAAGCGATCTTCGCATTCGACATCAGCCGCCAATTCATCCTGGATGATACGGGCATGAGCAGGAGTTACGTGCCAAGGGTGTAGTGTCTGTGTTTGCATATTCAATATGGGACGTAGCGGAGTTACTCTGGGCGAAAAGCAGCCGGACCTGCGCAGGTCCGGCGCTGGTTCTCTCATCAAGGAAACGCGGGCATAGTCGGTTCTATACCGTGGTCGCTGGCTTCTGGGTGGTGACGGTGAATCATGTCACTGACTTGTTGTATCTTCCCAAGCCGGACATCCACCATCAACAGTATTTCCCCTCTTTCGATCGCAGGCATGAATTTCTGTAACCGACTGTTGGGCACGTCCGTGCCGATCATACCGGCCGCCCAAGCACCGATACCGGCACCCGCAAGCGCCAGTGCCAAGACGGTACCACCCCCGAAATCCACACTGCCCGGTGAGTACAGGGTGGTGATCAATCCGGCAAGGATGCCAGTGGCACCACCAATTGCCAGTCCGGTCGAGATGCCATGAAGGAAATCGCTACGTTGCAGGAGGTTAGCAGCGGGCAGACCTTCCATGGGTATGCCATCGCGGGCGAGTATGTGTATGTGGCGTTCTTCGATCCGCGCCAGCAGAAGTTCATCGAGAATCTGGCGGGTACGTCGAATATCGGGCATTAGAAAATACAGTCTTCTTCTCATAACGACCTCCATTGCAGTGGGACTGCGGCTGCACAGGCCAAGCTACGCTGTGCGAGGTATCGGTCTGAGATTAAGTATAGGAGACGATTTTCAAGTTGGCCCGTATAACCCCTATTGCTGTAACGGATTGGCTGCTAAGTTCTGGAACCGTAGCGCGGGTCCACTCAATCTTCGCGGTCAAGATTGTCGAGAGGGCTGCTCCTAGTGTCACTGCCTTGCATTTCGAGATCGACGCCATAATCATCGCGTTCGATATCCAGAGAACCGGACCAATCTTCCGGGGGCTCTATCGGTACGATATTGAGTTCGGACCAAGTGTCCATGTCGAGTTCTTCGATCGTGCCATCGAAGTATTGTATGTCGAGAGTGTCGTCATCCAAATCCAGTGCAACGATCTCGAAATTGTCACCAGTGACCGAGCGATACCAGTCGCCAACGCGCGGTTCGTATTCGGTTGCCATAAAGCTTGCCTCCTGCGTTGTTATGTACCTTGTTCACCATATCCGTTTTCACGGTGGGCAAATTTAGTTATAGGACTATCGCAGGGCATTGGCAAGGCGACCACTGCATTGTTCAGGCTGTATGCGCAAGCGTATGATCCGCCATGAAGAAGTGTCACCCTATGCGAGCCTGCAGCGGGTGTGATGCGCTATCTGAGGGAGGTTTGGAAGCCTGTGCCTGCGGCATTATGTGGCCAAGTGTTGAGTGATATCAATGTAGGATACGGTGCTCGATGTTGGATTCGACGGTTTTCTGCTGTTGTTTAGTCACTATTCCATCTCGGTCCTCAATCAAACATAGGGAGTGAAGTAACAGTGAGCTGGTGGGGCGCGGCATTGGGTGGTGCATTCGGATATATGTTGGGCGGCCCGCTGGGCGCCTTGTTGGGTGTAGCGCTGGGACGACGTTTCGATAAGGGCCTGAACGGAATGGGCGACTATCAGGCGCAGATCGGTGACCAGGAGCGCGTGCAAACGGCGTTCTTCACAGCGACCTTCGCGGTGATGGGATACATCTCCAAGGTTGATGGTCAGGTGTCGCGCGATGAGATCCAGATGGCCGAAGCCATCATGACGCGCATGGCCTTGAATGACGATATGCGCAAGGCGGCTATTGGTCTATTTAACCAGGGCAAATCATCGGATTTCAATCTGGATGAAGTGCTGGATCAGTTTCGCCGCGAATGTCATCGGCGGCGCAATCTATTGCAGATGTTTGTCGAAATCCAACTGCACGCCAGTTATGCCGATGGAACGTTGCATGCGGCAGAGACCCAGGTGTTGCGGCATATCTGTAGTCAACTTGGTATCAGTAAGCTGGAGTTTGCGCATCTTGACGCCCTGGTGCGTAACGCGCGCGAGTTCACCGGTGCCGGTGCGCAAGGCCAGCGGCCATCGCAGCGGCCGTCGCGAGATCGCCTTGCCGATGCTTATCAAGTGTTAGGTTTAGCCGCGAGCGCAACGGATGCCGAGGTCAAAACCGCCTATCGCCGGCTCATGAATCAGCATCATCCTGATAAGCTAGTCGCCAAGGGTTTGCCTGAGGAGATGATCGCGTTGGCGACCGAAAAGACACAAGAGATAAAAGCTGCTTATGACACCGTCAAAGCCGCTCGCGGATAACTAGTAAATCGTCATTCTGGCATACGCCGGAATGACGATTTATTCAGGGTTTCCATAATCCAAGATTTTTTCTTTGCGTCTTGGCGGTTCATAAAAAGGCGGCTCGGAGTGCGCAGTGGCGATGGATCAGCCGTCATGACGACTCCAACGCTGCTTACAGCCCGAGATAGCGGCCGCTGCTCGCGACCAATACCACCAGTAATCCCAACGTCAGATTGATACTGATGGTGCGTCGGATCTGCGCCAGCTGCTGACCACCTGTCGGCCAATCACCAGCGGCTACCGCGCGCTTCATGCGTTGAAACGGCGCAAAGTACATGTGCATGAACATCAATATCATGACCCAGCCCAGCCCTTGCATCAGATGCACGTGCAGGCCAACACCGCTCATCCCGCCGAACACACTGAACACCATCGTATAGCCCGTTACCGTCAGTAGCAGGATGGCCAGCCACACCCACGGAAAAAAGCGCATGAAGGTCTGGACCCACAATGGTAGACGCTGTGGAGGTTCCAACAACGTGGCGGCGACCGGGCGCAATGCCATGTAGGCGAAAAACATTCCGCCTACCCAAACCACAGCGGCGAGCAGATGTAGGGCAATCAATACAGGCATCAGTGTGATCATGATTTGAGATTCTTATCCTTATTCGTAAGTGTAGGTTCAGAAGTGCGGGGGATGCTTTGCCCTATTTTTTCAACTGTTCAAGCCAGCCGCGAACACGGGAGATCAGCTCATCTTCCAGGCCGATGAAGAAGTGATCCGCGCCTTCGATTTCGACTTGACGATATTGTTTATTGTCTGCCTTGCGTGCGGCGGCCGCGCGTGGCGTGGTTGCTGCCATTACCGTATCCAAATCGCGGCTGCCATAGAGATCAAGCATTGGCATTTTCAGTTTGGCAATTTGTGCCGTCGTGTCGAGCTGGGGATCGAGATCACTGTTGCTCATGCCGATGGCGGCAAAGCCTATCAAACCTATATCGCCACCCTCGGCTAGCGTCGCTGAGCCCATGGTTGCCCCCAGGCTGTGGGCGATCAAGGCGACCGGCGTGACATTCTTCGATTTGAGAAACGCCTGCGCCGCATTGATGCGCGGCGTGGCTTCCTTGATCAATGGGATATAGTCTTTCAGCTCGGCCTCGTTAGCTAGGATCGGCATCTGAATGGAGAGCGTCGCCCAGCCGTAATTGGGCAACTCGGTACGCAGCGGATAAATCACATCCGCCCAGTTGGGGTGCGCGCCGATACCGTGCAGGATGATGACACCGCCCTTGGGCGTGCCGGACAGGTCTTCGGTGTAGATACCCAGAAACTTCTGACCATCAGCCTCCAGCCACTCGGCCTCGCCGACTAATAATGAATCAACAATCTGGTCAGCCCAGCGTTTTTCTTTCTCCGTGTCCGAGGCAAAGGTCAGGGTCGTGCTCGCGACGCTCAGGAAAAAAACAAGCAGACTCAAGAGTTTTGGACGATTCATGCGGGCCTCCTCAGACTGTTAGCAGCCGGATATGTCAAAAGGAATTACTGCCTGCCCGATCAGGTGGCTGAAAATCCGACCGTGATACGGTACATTGCGCAACTTTACTCGTTTGGACGAGTTCCCAGCAACGCATTCGGAGAGCCAAGACCATGGCGGATTACAAGATTGCCCCATCCATCCTCTCAGCGGATTTCGCGCGCCTGGGCGAAGAGGTCGACAATGTATTGGCAGCGGGTGCCGACATCGTGCACTTTGACGTCATGGACAACCATTATGTGCCGAACCTGACCATCGGTCCGCTGGTCTGCGAGGCCCTGCGCAAGCATGGCGTGAAGGCCGAGATCGACGTGCATCTTATGGTGAAGCCGGTTGATCGCATCATTCCGGATTTCGCCAAGGCCGGCGCCAGCTATATCACCTTCCACCCGGAGGCCTCCGACCACATCGATCGCACCCTGCAGCTTATCAAGGCCGAAGGCTGTAAATCCGGTCTGGTGTTCAACCCTGCCACCTCGCTGTCCTACCTGGAGTATGTGCTGGATAAGGTTGATATGGTGCTGCTGATGTCTGTCAACCCAGGCTTTGGTGGTCAGAGCTTCATCCCCGCCACTCTGGATAAGCTGCGCGAAGCGCGCAAGATCATTGATGCCTCTGGCCGTAAGATTCGTCTGGAGATCGACGGTGGCGTGAAGGTCGACAACATCCGCGAAATTGCTGCGGCAGGCGCCGATACCTTCGTCGCCGGCTCAGCCATCTTCAATGCCGCCAAGACCAGCGACAAGCATCACTACGATACGGTTGTGAAAGCGATGCGTGACGAGCTGGCCAAGGCTGGTAAATAACAACGACCTGTCTCGCGCAAAGACGCGAAGGCGCTAATAGAAAAAACACGTGACGTACCGCGGCTGTGGGGACAGATCTTTAGCTCTGTCCCCGTCCGTGCGGACCACGCGGATAAACGAAGCCGCTGAGGACGTGACGATAGATTGTTGGGCGGCTTCGCTCTGTTGAGTGGAGCCACAACGGGGACAGAGCTAAAGATCTGTCCCCACCGCGGCGGTGTATCGAAGAGGTGGTTACGCTGCACTACGCGGAACCACCACGGCAGTGTATCTGGCAGGTTTGCCTTTGCGTCTTTGCGCGAGATGTTTTTTATCATGCTGAAAAAACCAAAAATGATCCTGATCGACGTGGACGGCACGCTAGTGGACAGCGTGCCGGACCTGGCCTTTTGCGTCGATGAGATGATGAAGGCCATGAATCGTCCGCCACATAACGAGGCCAAGGTACGTAACTGGGTTGGCAACGGTGTCGAACGGTTGGTGCGCCGGGCCCTGATCGGCAAGCTGGATGGTGAGCCGGATGAGGCGGATTTCAAAAAGGCCTATCCGATTTTCTTGGAGTTGTACGCCGAGAACACCTCCAAGCGCAGTTTGCTGTACCCGGGTATCCGGGAGGGTTTGGACTATCTGAAGGCCGCCGGTTACAAACTTGGCTGTGTCACCAACAAGGCCGAGCAGTTCACCGTACCGCTGCTGAATGACTTGGGTATAGCGGGTGACTTTTCCATTATCGTCAGCGGTGATACGCTGCCGCAGAGGAAGCCTGATCCGGCGCCTCTGTTGCATGCGGCGAAGTTCTTCGGTGTGGCGCCTGAACGCGCGCTGATGATTGGAGACTCGGTCAGCGATGTGAAGGCGGCGCGTGCCGCCGGCTTCCAGATCGTCTGTATGAGTTACGGTTATAACCATGGCGTGGATATCCGCGATTCCAACCCGGACGCAGTGATCGATGCCCTGACGGAGATCCAGCCGCTCCTCGACGCGGCGGCTTGAATGATGAATACCCTGATTGAACGGAAGCGGACCTGGCGATGGCGCGGCTGATGGCCGAGGTTGTTGTTGGTTCCGATTTCAATTCACAAGGGTGATTACATGGATGCCGCGCGTTTTTCCGAGTTAGCCAAGCAGGGCTACAACCGTATTCCGGTCGCACGCGAAGTGCTGGCCGATCTGGATACACCTCTCAGTACCTATCTCAAACTGGCTGACGGCCCTTATTCCTATCTGTTCGAATCCGTGCAGGGCGGAGAGAAGTGGGGGCGTTACTCCATTATCGGGTTGCCGTGTCGAACCGCTGTTCGCGTTGTCGGCCGACAGGTCGATGTGCTGACTGATGGTGCTGTTACTGAATCCGTGCAGGCCGACGATCCGCTAGACTGGATCGAGGCCTTTCAGGCGCGTTACAAGGTCGCAGAGATTGAGGGGTTGCCGCGTTTCAACGGTGGGCTGGTCGGTTATTTTGGCTATGACACTATCCGTTATATCGAGCCGAAGCTAGCCCGCAGCGACAAGCCGGACGTGCTAAAAACGCCGGATATTCTCCTGATGGTGTCGGATGAAATCCTGGTGTTCGATAATCTGCGCGGCAAGCTGTTCATGGTCGTGCATGCTGATCCGAAACTGCCGGATGCATTGGTCAACGCCGAGCAGCGTCTCAATCAACTGGATGAGATGTTGAGCCATGCGGCACCACGGCACGCGCAGCCGAGCGCCAGTCAGGTTAATGAAGCCGATTTTATTTCAGGGTTCACGCAGGACGGTTTCGAAACCGCCGTGCAGCGCTGCAAAGACTACATCGTCGAAGGCGATGTCATGCAGGTGGTGTTGTCGCAGCGCATGTCCATTCCGGTGAAATCACGGCCGTTGGATATTTATCGCGCCCTGCGCAGCCTGAATCCGTCGCCGTACATGTTCTATCTGGATCTCGGAGATTTTTACATTGTCGGTTCCTCACCTGAGATTCTCACCCGGCTTGAAGATGGTGTGGTGACGGTGCGGCCAATTGCAGGAACGCGTCCGCGCGGTGCCAGCGAGTCCGAAGATCATGCACTGGAACGTGATCTGTTGTCTGATCCGAAAGAGCTTGCCGAACATCTGATGCTGATTGATCTTGGTCGCAATGATGTCGGGCGCATTGCCAAGACTGGCACGGTCGAACTCACCGAGAAGATGCTCATCGAGCGCTATTCGCATGTGATGCATATCGTCAGTAACGTGACCGGTGTACTCAAAGACAACATGAGCGCGATGGATGTACTGCGCGCCACCTTCCCGGCTGGCACGGTCAGCGGCGCGCCGAAGATTCGTGCCATGGAAATCATCGATGAACTCGAACCGGTGAAGCGTGGCGTGTATGCCGGCGCGGTCGGGTATCTGGCCTGGAACGGCAATATGGATACCGCCATCGCGATCCGTACCGCAGTGATCAAGGATGGCGTACTGCATATCCAGGCCGGCGCCGGCATCGTCTACGACTCGGTGCCACGCAACGAGTGGAACGAAACCATGAATAAAGGTCGCGCGATCTTCCGTGCGGTGTCCCTGGCCGAGCAAGGCCTAGACGGTACGCACAAGTAGGAGGCGGCGGACATGTTATTGATGATCGACAATTACGATTCCTTCACCTACAACCTGGTGCAGTATCTGGGCGAGTTGGGTCAGGAGGTGCAGGTGCATCGCAATGATCAGATCACGCTGGCGGAGATTGCTGCGCTCAAGCCTGAGCATATTGTTATTTCGCCCGGACCCTGTACGCCGAACGAAGCGGGTGTATCGGTAGCCACGATTCGCGAATTCGCCGGCAAGATTCCTTTGCTGGGTGTCTGCCTGGGACATCAGAGTATCGGTCAGGCCTTCGGTGGCAAGATTGTGCATGCACGCGAGATCATGCACGGCAAGACCTCGATGATTCACCATAAGGATGTTGGCGTGTTCAAAGGACTGGAAAATCCCTTTGAGGCGACGCGCTATCATTCGTTGGTGATTGAGAAAACCAGTCTGCCGGATTGCCTGGAAGTCACCGCCTGGACGCAAGACGAACAGGGTAATCTCGATGAGATCATGGGTGTGCGCCACAAGACGTTACCCATCGAAGGTGTGCAGTTCCACCCGGAATCAATTCTGACCCAGCATGGCCACGACATGCTGCGCAATTTTCTTGGAGGCAGATAATGGCCACGAAACCCTCGAAATCCACGAAAAATGAATATTGTCTTCTGGTCGGCGCGTCGCGCCAGGCCAGGACCCTAAACACTTTCGTGGATTTCGAGGGTTTCGTGGCCATTGATCAAAAGGCGACGATCTAATGGACATGCAGTCAGCCATACGCGCTATCACCGAGCGTCGTGATCTCAGTCATTCGGACATGGTCGAGGTAATGCGCATTATCATGTCTGGACAGGCGACTCAGGCGCAGATCGGTGGATTTCTGATCGGTATGAGCATGAAGGGTGAGACGGTCGATGAATTGACCGCTGCAGCGCGGGTGATGCGTGATCTGGCGACGCGCGTCGAGGTGGGTGGGCCGCACCTGGTGGATATTGTCGGTACCGGTGGTGATGGCAGCAGCACATTCAACATCTCCACGGCGAGCACCTTCGTCGTCGCGGCGGCCGGTGGTCGCGTCGCAAAACATGGTAACCGCGCGGTCTCCAGTAAATCTGGCAGCGCCGATCTGCTGGAAGCGGCGGGCGTGAAGCTCGACCTCCAGCCTGAGC
>JBGSOE010000010.1:0-3177 GCA_041739295.1 Thiohalobacterales bacterium
AGGCGCAGTCACCGCGACGCTGGCCGAACAGGACGCGGTCGAGGCGGTGCTCGCGTATGCGCGGCGCAACAACCTCGGCCGCATCGTCGCGGGACGCAGCACGCATGCACGCTCACGCTGGTTTTCCCGCGAAACCTTCAATCGGAGACTGGGCTCACAAGCGCCCGACATCGATCTGATCACCGTGGCGCGCGACGAACAGCAGTTGCGCCGCGCGCCGGTCGACACAACGGAACCGGAGCGCGCGGAGCTCCTGCTTGGAGAACAGGCCTGGGCCTATGGCTACACGTTGCTCACCTGCATCGGCATTGCTGTCGGCGCCACCCCGCTGCTGGAACACCTCGATCTCGCCAATATCGTGATGCTGTTCCTGGCCGGTGTGGTGTTCGTCGCCTTCCGCTTCGGTCGTGGACCGGCGGTATTCGCCGCGATCCTGAACGTGGCCGTGTTCGATTTCTTTTTCGTGCCGCCGCGCTTCACCTTCGCGGTCAGCGATGTGCAGTATCTGCTGACCTTCGCCGTCATGCTGATTGTCGGACTGGTAACCGGCCATCTCACTGCCGGGCTGCGCTATCAGGCGCGCGTCGCCCGCTCTCGCGAGGAACGCGCACGCAGTCTTTCCGAAATGGCCAAGTCGCTGTCTTCGGCGTTGGTCGAGCAGCAGGTGGTGGAAATCAGCGACAAGTTTCTCGAAGCCAGTTTCCGCGCCAAGGCGGCGATCCTGCTGCCGGACCTGGATGACACCCTGCATCCACCCCTGCATTCGTCAGGCACGCACGCCGGCACGCCGGCCTACGATCTGGCCATTGCGCAATGGTGCTACGACAAGAACGAGCCCGCCGGCAGCGGCACCGACACGCTGCCGGCGAGTCCGCAACTGTATCTGCCGCTCAAGGCGCCGATGCGGGTACGCGGTGTGCTGGTGGTGGAACCGGCCAATCCGCGTCAGCTGATGATTCCCGAACAGAGCCGACTGCTGGATACCTTCGCGGCGCTGATCGCCATCGCACTGGAGCGCATCCACTTCGTTTCCATCGCGCAGGAAACCCTGATCCGCATGGAGTCCGAGCGGCTGCGCAACTCCCTGCTCGCGACGCTGTCACACGATCTGCGCACACCGCTCACCGCGTTGGTCGGTCTCGCCGAAACTTTATCGTTGGACCTGGCGGCAGTGGAATCCACCCACGCGGACAAGGCCGGCGTGATCCGTGAACAGGCGCTGCGCACCAGCCGTCTGGTGAACGATTTGCTGGAGATGGCCAAGCTGCAAGCCGGCGAGGTCACGCTGCGCAAGGACTGGCAGTCGCTGGAGGAGATCGTCGGCAGTGCGCTGAAGAACCTCGAGTCGGTCATGAACGATCATCCACTCAAGCTGGAATTGCCTGCGGATCTGCCCTTGGTCAAATGCGATGCCATTCTGATGGAGCGGGTGCTGGTCAATCTGCTGGAGAACGCCGCCAAGTACACCGACTCCGGAACGACCATCGGTATCAACGCGGCCACGGACGAAGCGGTCCTCCGTGTCGAGGTGTGGGATGAAGGTACGGGCCTGCCGCCCGGCCACGAGCGCGCGATCTTCGAGAAGTTCGCGCGCGGCCAGAAGGAATCCGCCATACCCGGCACCGGTCTGGGACTCGCGATCTGCGAAGCCATCGTCCAGGCGCACGGCGGTAAAATCTGGGCCGAGAACCGCACACCGCAGGGCGCGCGGTTTGTGTTCACACTGCCGCTCGACGCGCAGCCGAGCATTGAACCCGAACCACGTTGACGAATCCGGGAAGACATGACGATTGAATCACACGGCACCGTCCTGATCGTCGAGGATGAGAAAGAGATCCGCCGCTTCGTGCGCCAGGCGCTGGAGACGGCAGGCTTTCGCGTGTTCGATGCCGAGAATCTTCATCGCGGCCTGATCGAGGCCGGCACGCGCAAGCCCGACATGGTGATTCTCGATCTCGGCCTGCCGGACGGCGACGGCACGGATTTCATCCGCGAGGTGCGCGCCTGGAGCGGCATGCCTATCGTCGTGCTGTCGGCGCGCGTGGAGGAACACGACAAGGTCGCGGCACTGGACGCCGGCGCCGACGATTACCTCAGCAAACCCTTCGGCGTGGGCGAACTGCTGGCGCGGGTGCGCGCAGCGTTGCGTCGACATGCGCAGGTCGGTGAATCACTCGACCCCGTCGTGCAGTTTGGCGATGTGATCGTTGACTTGGCCAATCGCCGCGTCACCAAGGCTGGCATGGAAGTCCATCTTACCCAGATCGAATTCCGTCTGCTCGCTGTGCTATTGAGTCATCCCGGGAAAGTACTGACGCACCGCCATCTGCTGCGCGAAGTCTGGGGGCCACCCTATGTCGAGCACGGTCACTACCTGCGCATTTACATGGGGCATCTGCGGCAGAAACTCGAGGACAATGCCGCGCGACCGCGGCATCTGATCACGGAGACCGGCATCGGTTATCGCTTCGTGCCGGCATAGATCGATTGAACGCTTTGAGATGTGTTTTTATTCAATGGGCAGTTTCTGGTTGCTACCAGTCATCGTAGTTCAATGGGTTCAGACTCGAATGGCGCTTACTTAAGCCAAAAAACAAAAAAGCTGGCCACGGAAGCTACGGAAGAGCACGGAAGAGCACGGAAGAGCACGGAAATAACGATGGAAAAAAGCCTTTTTCAGTGTGCTTCCGTGGCTAGATGTATAACGCTGCCAGGTCATCTGAGAGGCTAAGTAAGTGCCATTCGGGTCAGACTCACTGCTGTCCCATTAACTTTTTGTTGTTATACCGTAAGTTGGTGCAGTGATTGAGAAACAAGGTGTTAGCTGGCAGTGGAAACATGAAAATCGATAACAACTTCCCGTCATTCCGGCGCAGGCCGGAATCCAGCGTCCTGGCACGGAGGCCAGAATGGAGCGACAACCGTGTGTTTACATCTTGGCCAACAAACGTAATGGCACGCTATATGTCGGTGTGACATCGAACTTAATTAAGGAACCTCTGATTAATTCGCTGAAGCGGCATCTGCCGCGTTGCAGCCAGGCTCAAAATACTCATTTACTCCGTGTAAACTCCGTTTTTTCGCCTGTCCGCGCCTTGCATCTGCTCGCTTGATCAAATTAATCAGAGGTTCCTTAAACGTGTCTGGGAACATAAGCAGAAAATCGTTGCTGGGTTC
>JBGSOE010000013.1:0-25413 GCA_041739295.1 Thiohalobacterales bacterium
GAACCCAGCAACGATTTTCTGCTTATGTTCCCAGACACGTTTAAGGAACCTCTGATTAATTTGATCAAGCGAGCAGATGCAAGGCGCGGACAGGCGAAAAAACGGAGTTTACACGGAGTAAATGAGTATTTTGAGCCTGGCGGCAACGCGGCAGATGCCGCTTCAGCGAATTAATCAGAGGTTCCTTAATTAAGTTCGATGTCACACCGACATATAGCGTGCCATTACGTTTGTTGGCAAAGATGTAAACACACGGTTGTCGCTCCATTCTGGCCTCTGTGCCAGGACGCTGGATTCCGGCATGCGCCGGAATGACGGTGTTGTTTAGCATTCCAGTAGACCAATAGGGCGTTCGAAACCGGCGCCCGCTTCTCGCCGGATGCCGTCATTAAGTTCTTTCTAATATTCCGGCTATCCGACTTCCGCATTCACCGTAGTGAGCCTTAGAGTACTTATTTGACAATGTCTACTATCCATTGAGTCTTTGACAGGACGCCATGCCGATTCAGTTTTATCCAGGAAGGGGAAAGAATTCATCCAGTCTCATGCAGGGGTCCACTCAGCACCGGCAGCCATGAAGCGATTCTCCCAATGGGGATTATTCCGGCAACCATGCCGGAGGATTATCGCTGACCATCCGTAACGGTTGGCTGTAGAGCCGTTCTAGTGTCGGTGTTTCCAGTACGCTATCACAAGGTCCTGCGCAGACATTGCCATCGCCATACAGCAATAGGCAATGATCGGCGAAGCGGGCGGCGAGGTTCAGGTCGTGCAGTACCATCACCAGAGTTTTGTGCTGTTCCTGTGCTTGGCGTGACAATAGTTTCAGTAATTCGATCTGATGATGCAGGTCGAGGTGATTGGTAGGTTCGTCGAGTAAGAGAATATTCGGGGCTTGGGTGAGCAGTGTCGCGACGGCGAGGCGGCGGCGTTCACCGCCGGAGAGTGTGTCGATACGACGTTCGTCCCAACCCTCAAGGCCGACCTGTGCAAGCGCGGTGCGCGCGAGTCTGTGATCTTCCACAGTTTCCCAGCCCCAGGGTGACAGATGCGGATGGCGGCCGAGCAGTGCGGTTTCCAATACGGTGGCGGGAAAGGCGTCGTGGTTGTCTTGCGGCAGCAGGCCGAGACGACGCGCGATGCTGCGGCGCGGTTGTGCGCTGAGTGCCATGCCATCGAGTTGTACCGTGCCTGCCTGCGGTTCGCGCAGGCCAACCAGTGTATGCAACAGCGTGGTCTTGCCGGTGCCGTTACGACCAAGAATGGCCCAGCACTGTCCTGCTTCGAATTCCACTGATAGATCACGGCACACTTCTGTGGTGCCGATATGCACCTGCAGATTTTGTATGCTGAGGCGACTCATGCATGCACCTCGGCGCGGGTGCGCAACAGCAGAAACAAAAATACCGGGATGCCGATGGCGGCGGTGAGGATGCCGACCGGTAATTGCTGCGGTGCCCACAAAGTGCGCGCGAGAGTATCAGCGATGAGCAGTAATGCACCGCCGGCGAGTACGCTTGCCGGCAGCAGGACTCGATGATCGCGTGCGCCAGCCAGTCGCAGCAGATGGGGAATGATCAGGCCAACAAAGCCAACACTCCCGGCCAGGGTGACGGCGGTGGCGGTGCCGAGTGCGGCGAGCAGATACAGGATTGCGCGCAGTGGTCGGACCGATACGCCGAGCGTGATTGCCTGCAGTTCGCCGCGCGCGAGTAGGTTTAACGGACGCGCCAGTACCCAGCTGATGATCAGCGTGAGCAGCAATATTGATAATGCTGGCCAGGGTAGGTCGCCCGGACGAATATCACCCATCATCCAGAACAACATGCCGCGCAGGTTGTGTTCCGGCGCGATGGTGAGGATGAAGGCGATCAGCGCACCCCAGGCCGAGGCCATGATGATGCCAGTCAGCAGCAGTCGCGTCGGTGACCAGTCACCACCACGACGGGCGATGCCAAACACCAGTACCGTCGACAGTAGTGCGCCAGCGAAGGCGCTGCCACCCAATGCGGCACCGGACAAACCAGCCAGCATGGCGAGCAGCGCGCCGACCGCAGCACCGCCGGAGGTGCCGAGCACATAGGGATCAGCCAGTGGGTTGCGCAACAACACTTGCAGCAATGCACCAGCCAGCGCGAGTAGACCGCCGACACTGAAGGCGGCGAGTGCGCGCGGCAATCGCAACTCTAAAACAATCGTGCGCCAGGGTTCAGTGCCGCCACCGCCGAGGCTGTTAATCACCTCGGCTATCGATAGCGATACGCTGCCGACCAACAACGCGCCCGCCAGTCCAGCCAGGCACAGCAATAACAACGCGATGAACAGTGTGGCGGGACGCGCGCTGCTCATGAACGTACGCTCATGCGGGACTGGTCCAGCCCTGACGCAGACTGATTAACGGCCAGCCGCGCGCACGCGCCTGTTGGGCGAGTTTGTCGTCAGGGTCGACCGCAACCGGGTTGCTGACCTGTTCCAGCAGCGGCAGGTCGTTGTGCGAGTCACTGTAGAACCAGCTGCTGTTGAGGTCGACGGTGTTTTCTTCGAGCCATTGTTTCAAACGTTCCACCTTGCCGTGCTGGAAACAGGGGATACCGGTGCTGCGACCGGTATAGCGCTCGCCGTCCATCTCGACCTCGGTGGCGATCAGATGTGTGATACCAAAACGCGCAGCGATGGGCGCGGTCACGAAACGGTTGGTCGCGGTGATGATGACCAACGTATCGCCCTGACTGCGGTGACGCTCCACCAGGGTGCGTGCCTCCGGCAGCACGATGGGATCGATCAGACTGGAAAGAAATTGTTCGCGCCAGGCGTGCAGTTGGGCCGGCGGATGTTCCGCCAGCGGACGCAGCGAGAAGGCGAGAAAGGCCTGGATGTCCAGGGTGCCGGCTTTGTACTGATCGTAGAAATGCTGGTTCTGCTGTTCGTAGGCAGCGCCGTCGACAATACCTTGTTCGACCAGAAAGCGGCCCCAGAGATAATCACTGTCCCCGCCAAGCAGGGTGTTGTCGAGATCGAACAGGGCCAGGGCCACGAGCAGACTCCATCTATAAATGAGGCGCCAAGGATAGAGGCCGCAGCGAAGCAGGTAAACGCAGCGTGGGTATTTGCCGACGGACAGTCGGTTATGCGAGAATCAGCCTATACGTGAAACTGTCGTTAAGGTCCGTTAAGTGATTGATTCCGATGGCTATCGTCCAAATGTAGGGATCATCCTGTGTAATCAGGACGGGCATCTGTTGTGGGCGCGCCGGATCGGTCAGAACACCTGGCAGTTCCCGCAGGGTGGAATTCGCACCGATGAAACGCCGGAAGAAGCGCTGTTCCGCGAGCTGACCGAAGAGATCGGCCTGGGTCAAACGGATGTCGAAATCCTGGCCCAGACCCGCGGTTGGCTGCGTTACCGATTGCCCGATCGCTATATCCGCCGTAATAGTCGTCCGCTCTGCATCGGGCAGAAGCAGGTCTGGTTTCTGCTGCGTCTGGTTGGTGATGAACGCGCCGTCTGTCTGAACAGCTGTGATGAACCGGAGTTCGATTGCTGGCGCTGGGTGAACTACTGGCACCCACTCGGCGAGGTGGTCGCGTTTAAGCGCAAGGTTTACCAAACGGCGCTGCATGAGTTCGCGCCATTGATCGTGCCGAATGACGTGGCGCCGCCGGTCTCTAGTTCCAATTTCCTTCGTAAGCGCTAAAGATCGTCTGATTATTGGGATTCCCCTCGTTGGACCTGTCGGACACGGCCTCCGGCCTGAATCCGACCAACGTGTGGTGTGCGTATTACGTAGATCGGATTCAGCGGCGCTAGCCGCGCGTCCGACATTCCTACAATAAGTCAGATGCTCCCTAACGCAGAATTTTAATCTACAGCGTCTCCGATGTTGGCCGGCGATGGTCACTGTGGTCATCGGATCAATTTGTGGACGTGATATCCCCGCAATCAGCGGACATCCTGTATAACAATAGCCTTACGTAACCGACGCGACTCACGCCATGCCTTCCATCAAGATGCTCGATTTACTGCGCCGTATCATCGTTGAGGTGAATGCGGCGCCTGATCTCACTCAGGCGCTGAATATCATCGTGCGCCAGGTGAAGAAGGCTATTGAGGTCGATGTCGCCTCGGTCTACCTCACCGATGCCCAGCTCCAACAGCATGTGTTGATGGCGACCGATGGTTTCAACCAGGCGGCTGTCGGCCGGGTGCGCCTCAACTTCGGTGAAGGCCTGATCAGTGTCGTGACCGAACGTGCCGAGCCGTTGAATCTGCAAGATGGTTCGGCGCATCCGCGCTATCGACGCATCGTCGAGACCGGCGAAGAGTCCTACCACGGTTTTCTTGGTGTGCCGATCATCCAGCACAAAAAAATATTGGGCGTGTTGGTCGTACGTCAGCGTGCCCTGCGTAAATTTGGTGAGAACGAGGTTACTTTCCTGGTTACACTGGCAGCGCAGCTTGCCGGCGCCATTATGCATGCCGAGGCAACCGGCGGTTTTGCGCGACTCATTAAAGACGTCGGTGGTGCGGCCTTTACGCTGAAGGGTTTGCCCGGTGCGCCGGGTGTCGCCATCGGCAATGCCCTGGTGGTATATCCGCCGGCCAATCTGGATGCGACGCCGGATCGCAAGGTTGAAGATCCGGTTGCTGAAGAGGCCAATTTCCGCACCGCGATTATCGAAACGCAGAAGGAGGTGCGCAGGCTATCACGGCAGATGGCGGATTCATTGCCGCCCGAAGAATTGGTGTTGTTCGATGCCTTTGCACTGATGCTCGGCAGTGATGATCTGGTCGAAGGTGTTGTGCAGCGTATCCATGCCGGCAACTGGGCGCCAGGCGCGTTGCGTGAAACCATCAATGAGCATGTCCGTGTGTTCGAGGATATGGAAGATCCTTATCTTCGCGAGCGTGCGACCGACATTCGTGACCTTGGTCGACGCATCCTCGTGCGGCTGCAGGCCGAGGCGCCGGTACAAACAATCAGCCCTGATGGCCGCATCATTCTAATCGGTGAAGAGATTGCCGCAGCGCATCTGGCCGAGGTGCCGACCGCGCAGCTTGCCGGTGTCATCTCGGCGCGCGGTTCAAGTTCGTCACACGTTGCCATTCTGGCGCGTGCCTTGGGCATACCGGCGGTGATGGGCGTGGCCGAGTTACCGATGGGACGTCTTGAATCGCAGCAACTGGTATTGGATGGTTATCGCGGCCAGATCTATGTCCGTCCCACGCCTGGCGCACTCGTGGAATTCAGGCGTCTGGAGCGGGAAGAGGAAATCCTGCGTGAAGGCTTGCAGGAACTGACCAGCCTGCCAGCCGAAACCCCCGACGGTGTACGCATTCCGCTGTATGTGAATACCGGACTGCTCGCGGATATCTCACCCTCGGTGCGCAGTGGCGCGGAAGGTGTCGGTCTATACCGCACCGAGGTGCCGTTCCTGGTGCGCGATCGTTTCCCCGGTGAAGATGAGCAGACAAATATCTACCGTCAAGTGCTGGAAGGATTCTCGCCGCGGCCGGTCATTTTGCGCACGCTCGATATCGGTGGCGATAAAGAACTGCCATATTTTCCTGTGCGTGAAGACAATCCGTTCCTGGGTTGGCGCGGTATCCGGATTACGCTGGATCATCCGGAAATTTTTCTGACGCAGCTGCGCGCTATTTTGCGGGCCAGCAGTGGGCTGAATAATTTACAGTTGATGTTACCGATGATCGCGGATGTCGGTGAAGTGGATGAGGCATTGGCGCTGATCCATCGTGCCCACCAGGAACTGTTGGAGGAGGGTGAACAGGTCAGCATGCCGCCGGTCGGTGTCATGATCGAGGTACCGTCAGCAGTTTATCAGATGGATGCGCTGGCGCAGCGAGTGGCGTTCTTCTCTATAGGCACCAACGATCTCACCCAATACCTACTGGCAGTCGATCGCAATAACACGCGTGTCGCCGGACTCTATCAGACACTGCACCCGGCAGTGTTGCGTGCCTTGGCGCAGATTGTTGAGGGCGCGCACCGTCACGGCAAACCGGTTGGCGTGTGTGGCGAACTGGCTGGCGATCCCGCGGCAGCCATTGTGCTGCTCGGTCTGGGTGTCGATAGTTTGAGTATGAGTGTCGGCAGTCTGTTGCGAGTGAAATCCGTGTTACGCACCTGCACCCAGGCACGCGCCAGAGAGCTTACGCAGCAGGTTTTACAAATGGAAAAAGAAGTTGTGATACGCGCGCTGCTGAACAACGCGCTGGAAGGCATGGGCCTGGGCGGGTTGGTCAGGGCCGGACGTTAGCAGACTAAGCGCAGATGGCGCGGCCGTCCGGTCTGCGCCTGGGCAACCAACCCCAAGCGTTCGGCAATACCCAGACGGGTATCGCAAAGATCCTCCAGACACAGGTCGCCGCGGCCGAATTCGCGCTGGAGGGTGGCGCTATCCCAGTGCAACAATACCCGCTGGCTATCCACATCCCGCACAATAATGCGCGGATCGGCGCGTTCCAGCCAAACATCCAATTCCAGTTTCATCAGTGCCTTACCTCCTAGCCCGCCTTTCTACTGTGACGGCCCAATGGCCCGCCCTGTCGGGCTTTCACTCGGTCGGCGTGCTCGACATAGTGTCGACTATGCCTACGCGCCCCTCGGTCGCGAAAGCTCGCCATGCTGCACCCTTGAACCGCCTCGCGACGAACGGCGGTGACAAATACGGGCTAATCCGCTTGTGTATGCAGTTTAAATGAGAATAATTCTCGATTGATACTGTATCGGATACAAATACAATTGACAATCACTCTCATTTAGATTTAAATAGCCTACAGGAGGACGCAACCATGTATGTCTGTCTATGCAAAGGGGTGACGTGCAGCGCGATTCGCTCGGCTGTGAGTGAGCAGGGCGTTGCCAGTCTGCGTGAGCTGAGTCGGAATCTTGGAGTGGCCACCCAGTGCGGCAAATGCGCGCACTCTGCCCGCCAAGTGCTCAACGAAGCCTTGGGTGCCTGCAGTGTTACTAATGGTTGCGGTGTCTCCAACGAAGTCGCGGCATAATCATTTTCCTATTCAAATATCCATTATCAGCGCATCTCACGATCGATGCTGCGCATCGGAATTCCTGTGTCTAACGCCTGCTACACTTGCTAAACAGTCAATCTACGAACTGCTGTGATACCAACTGAATTTAGGAGGAGATATGAAAGGAGACGCCAAGGTCATCGAATTTCTCAACAAGGCCCTACGCAATGAGTTGACCGCGATCAACCAGTATTTCCTGCATGCGCGGATGTATGAGAATTGGGGTCTGAAAGAACTCAACGAACACGAATATCACGAATCCATCGACGAGATGAAACACGCCGATGCACTCATCAAGCGTATTTTGTTTCTGGAAGGGCTGCCGAATCTGCAGGATTTGGGGAAGCTGAGAATCGGTGAAAACACGCTTGAGATTATGCGTTGCGACTTGGAGCTGGAGCGCGAAGCCGTACCGTTACTGCGCGACGCCATTGTGCACAGTGAGTCGGTCAAGGATTTTGTCTCGCGCGAACTTTTCGAGGATATTCTCGAAAGCGAGGAAGAACATATCGATTGGCTGGAGACGCAACTGGAATTGATCGAGAAGGTTGGTATACAGAATTATTTGCAGTCCAAGATGTAATCATTTTCCTGGTCATCCCGGCGCATGCCGGGATCCATGTTATTCAAGACGCTGGATTCCGGCATGCGCCGGGATGATGGTACATTGGTGCTTAATTCTGTCTCTTAACGTTGCCGTTTCCACCAGATAAACACGCCACTGCCGGCCAGGAACAACATCAAAATAGCAGCGACATCCATCAGCCAAGGCCCCCAGATGCCGAAGATCCGGCCACTATGCAGATCAAGCATGACGCGTTCCCAGGGTAAGATCTGACCGCGAAAGCGGGTCTGCAGTGGCGCGAGTTCTGCCTCACTGATCGGGCTAGGTATTGACCAGACGGCATCGCCAGCGTCACCTAGCCAAATGGTCCATGTCATAAAATCTTGGTCTGTTTTATATCTGCCTATGGCCGTTTCCACAATCAAGTCATTCGTTGCTGTGATACCGATACGTTCTATGCCTTGTGGCACGCCTTCATTGCGCCCCAGATGTTCGATTGCTTGCCCTTCTTTCGTCAATAACATCAGGCCATCTTGTTGTCCGACAATCAGCATGTCGTTGTGTAATAGCGCACCCTTCAGGCTGGTGATCTCGCTGTCCAGTTGCTGCGCGTTGATGAAGAGACGCGTGTCCAGCAAGGTGATCGAGCTAGCGTTGGTCGCATAGTGGATGGCCGTTGTCGGGGCTTCGATACCGTACCAATCTAGCAACAGTGTTGATTGGACAAAGCGGTGATCCAGTCTGAACTGTTCGGTATGGTTGAGGGCGATACCTGTGATTGACAACAGAATAATCAACAGTGCCGCCGTCAACCCGACATAGCGGTGCCAGACATACAGCGATTTGAGTTTAAAACGTTGATGCCTTTTACGGTGTGTCATGGCGGGCAGCAGGCGTTTGTTGATGCAGATAAAGCGCAAGGCGCGCCAGCTTGGTCAGGGCGCGCACTGAAAGTGTCGCGCCGGATATGCCATCGATCTGCTTGTCCAGTGAGAGGTCTGGCGTCAGCCCGACCTGTAGGAATTGATCGGTGAAGAAGGGGTATTTTACTTCCCAGCCGCGGCTCTCGCGGAATACCAGCACGCGTACGCGTTCCAATTGGCCGTTATTGACGACCAGGCCGGTGGTGATGGGTTGTTCCTTGCCAATCTCGTCCAGTATCCAGGCGCTGCGCTGTCCTTGTTCCCAATACCGGACGCGGAATTGATGGGGTTCGTGCCCTAGAATTGTCGTGGTAGCAGTACGTATCTCGCCTGTCAGCCACAGCATCGAGGGTGCCGGAGTTTTACCCGCAAAGATTTCATTCAGAAATTCTTCGGGCGTCTGATAGCTGCTATCGGCCCACGCAATTGGCGCAAGACACAGCAGACTCAGGAATGTGATCAACAGATTTCGCATTGATATTACATGGCGATAATAAATGAAGAACCTTAGATTTGCGTCATGAATCTGAGGTTCATGAAAATCTAAATAAGTAACGGGGTGCGGTCGCCCGCACCCCGTGCCAGGATTGTTTACCGGACGGTAATGATGCCCGGATCAGAACTGATAGCCAACCCCGAGGTTGAAGCCATCTTGATCACGTCCATTGTCATTGTCTTGCGATTGGTAATCCGCTTTGAGGACAACGTCAGGTGTCGGCCAGAAGTTCACACCCACATCGGTCTGCTTCTTTTCACTGTCGATGCTGTCACCAGCCTGGTTGTCCCACAGGTTGTAACGCGCAAACACTCCCCACTTTTCGTTAAATTTATAGGACGGCTCGATATACCAGCCCATTTGCTCGTTTGCGCCAATGCTCTCAGGACCGCTGCCATCTAGATCCCACTGTGCATACAAAGCCTTCAGAGTGTATGGGCCGCGTGTGAAGATGCCATGTAACTCAAACATGTTGGCGCTGCCTGCCGTGCTGTCATTGCCTTGGGTGATATCGGTCTGATAGTCCACGCTTGCCGCGAGCTCCAGGCCTGGCATGCCCGTCCACTTCAAGCGTGCGGTGTAGGCAAGGTCAGATGCATCGGCTTCGCTACTGTTCTGGCGCCCGTCGCGTATTAGATAGTTGTCAGCCGCGGATGTGTTCAGACCTTCGTGCACAGCTGCGTCATAGCTGAAACCCTGTCCCAACTCACCATACAGACTGGCACCACTGGCGGACCAGGTAACAGGGATGATGTTCCTCTCGACCGGATTACGCTCGACGCCGTAGAAGGTCGGTGGTTCGTGCGTCTCATTCAGAATACCGACCGGCAGCAGGAACATACCCGCACGCGCATGTTGTGTGTCCGTCAGATCGAAATCGACATAGGCCTGTTCGACTTCTACAACGCCGTTGTCATTGGTGTTGGCATGTTCATATTCGATTTCTGAGAAAAAACGCGTGCGCTCGTTGAACTCATGGGCAAGGAATACCACCACGCGGTGCAGATCGATTTCGTCTTTGTCGCTGGCGCCACCTGAGCCCTCCAGGTTGTTGTAATGCGCCTCACCATAACCACCGATCTTGGTCTTCTCCGCCCAGGCGGCAGCATTGCTACCCTGGCTACTGCTGGCGTTGGAGCTGACCTGCTCGATTGCTTCACCCGTAGCCTCGACCTTCTGGTCAGTTTTAGTGAGCTGGGATTTCAGTTCTTCGATCTGTTTCTGCTGCGACTGGATGATACGCCACATCTCTTCGGCGCTCGGTGGCTCGGTGGCCATGACGTTGCCCGCCAAAGTTGCGAGGACGGTGGCGAGGATCAGCGTGCGTCCAGATAGGTCGCGGCTGATGTGGGCAGATTCGGGCGGCATGTAAGACTCCTGATAGTCTGTTGGGTAAGGGCGCTATGGCGCGCTGGTTATGTAATCGCTGTGGGCCAGCAGTGCGTTGACGGAAGCCAGTATACGTATCACGATATATAATGCAAACGATTCGCATTAGCAGTATTGCTACGAGGGTAGGGCCTATCTGTGACCTAGGGGGCGGCGGCGGAGGGTAAAATGCTAAATGTTAGAAGGGCTTAACCACGGCGAGCAGGATCACGGCAATCAGCACCAGGGCCGGGTACTCATTGAACCAGCGATAGAAAACATGGCTGCGCCGGTTCCGGTCGGCGCGAAAATCGTGGACGATTTTCAGACAATAGAGGTGATAGATGACCAGACTGATAACCAACACGAGCTTGAGGGGTAGCCAAGCGGTGTTGAGCAGGGTCTGCCACTGATACGCGAACAACAGCCATAGGCCAAAGTAGGCGGCGGCAACCGCGCCGATGGTCATAATCGCATACAGCTTGCGTTCCATGATTTTGAAACGCGCATTGCCGGCGTCATCGGTGCAATCTGCATGGTAGACGAACAGCCGCGGCAGATAGAACAGGCCGGCGAACCAGGTCACGACAAAGATGATGTGCCAGGCCTTGATCCAGAGCATGTCGTATAGGGTTCCGTGTGAGAGTTAATCAGACGCCGAGCAGCGCACGAATCTGACTGCGTATGTCGGCCATATCCAACTCGCCGATTTTCTGTTTCACAATACGACCGTCCGGCGCGATCAGAAACGAGGTCGGTGTCAGTCGTACCTCGCCGAAGGCTTTAGCAGTAGCACCGTCGATATCCAGGGCGATGGGATAGGGGATCTGGCGGCTGTCGCGCATCGCCATGACATGATTGGGTGGATCGTAATCCATGGCCACCGCGATCATCTGCAGACCTTGAGGGGCAAACTCTTTGTACAGCTCGATCAGGTGCGGAATCTCTTTCACGCAGCCGGTGCAGGAGGTTGCCCAGAAGGTGACCAGTAAGGGTTTGCCACTCAGTGCTGCGGTACTTAACTCGGTGCCATTGAGATCGCGCATGGTCACGACTGGCGCTTGTTTCAAACCGCTCGGCGACAGCCAGACATAGGCGAGTGCGCCGACCAGCAGCAGTGCAAATAATCCGAATACGACGTCTTTGGCTTTCATCATTACCTGTCTTTATCGTGTTTCTTTATCGTGGCCGAGGGGTATGGGTTTCGTCGTGCCCGCGGGAGTTTGTGCTGGCGGTTCTTGATGGCCGCCACCAAACAGCCGTGCAATAAAATTGAACACCTTACGCAGGCCGCGCCAGAGTTTCGGTAGCAGCCAGATCATCATCAGGATGAACAGGGCGAGCAGAATGAGGAAGAGCATCGGATAATGCAATGCCGCCCACAGCCCGGAGAACACCGCGATGTCCTCGGCAATTGAGGCAGCCCAATTGCTGAAAGGTTCCGGCGAGGTGTTGATCATCACGCGCGAGCCGGCTTTGGTGATATGACTGCCGGCCGCCAGTGTGCCACCGAGCAAGCCGGCCGCAAGTTGCGCGGCTTGACTGACATCGCCGACCGCACCCGCGGCGAGGATTGCGCCCGCCGGGATACGGATGAAGGTGTGAATGGCATCCCAGCCGGTATCGACGCCCGGGGTTTTGTCGGCAAAAAACTCCGCGCAGTACATGAGACCGGCCGCAGCCAGCACCATGGGATCACTGAGTATCACCAGATCTGGCGGTAACTGAATATTCCCGGTCATGCCCAGATAGCCGAGCATGAACACTGCGGCATACAGATTGATGCCGCTGGCCCAGGCAACGCCCATGGTCAATGCGATGGTATGAATAGGATCCATGTCAGTTCCTCCAGGCTGTATCCGGAATACGTCGATAACCGGATGTCAGAAGCCGTTATGGTAGCCGGGGGCTGCCAAGCGCGCAGCATAAAACCCTGACGAATATCAAATCTGGTTGCCATTCAGGCGGTTGCCGGTATGGTGCGACAGTCATTTTTCAGGAATTTCTCAACTAGTCGGGCGTGGCCATTCCGGGCAGAAAGCTTTGCGCGAGGGTGCGGTAGATCGGGTCGGGGCAGATCAGCCGTGAGGTGACATGGGCTATGAAGGCCGTGGCCATCAGTGGCAAGACCAGTCCACTGTTGTCAGTCATTTCCATCACAATTACAAAGGCCGTGATCGGTGTCTGCACCACGCCAGTGAAATAACCCACCATACCCAGAATGACCACAACACCGACCGGATAGCTTGGCAACCAGTCCGCGAGACTGGCGCCGAAACCGGCACCGGCGGCGAGCGAGGGGGCGAAGATGCCACCCGGTATGCCGCTGAGATACGAGATCCAGGTGGCGGCCATTTTATAGAAGGGATAACTGCCAGGCAGATCTTCGGCACCGGTCACAATCAAGCGTGCCTCATGATAACCCGTGCCAAAACTCAGCCCGCCGGACAGGGCGCCGATCACTGCCAATAACAGACCGCAGATCAGCGCCACGCGTAATGGCCAATGGCGTGTGTGTGGTGCGAGCTTGCGCGTGCTCCAGATCAGCATGGTGCTGAATAATCCGCCCGCAATCCCGCCGGCGATGCCGCAGACAAAGACCGGTATCAGGATTTGTGCTGGAGGTAACACGGCGGTGTTGGTACCGAAATAACTGTAATTACCTTGGATGGCAACTGCGGTGATGCCGGCGATAAAAACCGCCGTGAGCAGAGTGCCGCTGGTGCGTTGCTCAAACGAACGCCCCATCTCTTCAATCGCGAACAGGATGCCTGCCAGGGGCGTATTGAAAGCGGCCGCGATGCCGGCGGCGCTACCGGCCAGGATCAGGCCATGATCCATATAATGGTTGGGAAATTTGGCGAAGCGGCCGAGTGAAAACATGACGGCCGCGCCGATATGCACCGTTGGCCCTTCGCGCCCAATGGAAGCGCCGGACAGCATGCCGAGCAAACACAACAGGATCTTGCCGAACGCGATACGCAACGATAACAGGCGCATGCGGGCGCTGTGATCGGTCATCTGCAGCGCCGCAATGGCCTGTGGAATACCGCTGCCGCGTGCCTCGGGGACGAAGCGTTGCGTCAGCCAGGCTACCAGCACCAGGCCAAGCGGCGTGATCAGGAAGGGGAGATAAGGCCAGCGCTGCACACCTTCGAGAAACAGCTCATTGGCGTGTTCGGATCCCAGCGCAAAGGCCGTGGCTAATAGCCCCACAACCACGGCGCCTAGCCAGAACACCAGACGGGATTTCCAGGCACCGGGCGACAGCAGTTCTCTTCCGGAATGTCGGATGCGCTTAAGCACGCCTTTCCTATGGGGGGATCTGTGCGCAGAAGGTTTCATGCTAGACAGATGGCTAAATAATCGCAAGCGAACGGCGGCATATTTCAGGTGCAGTTGGTGTCTTTACCGCGCTGCTCTTACTATAGCGCTTGAAACCGCAGCTCTTCAGGAAGGCACAGCATGATCAAAGTCGGTGTGGTCGGTGGCACGGGATATACAGGCGTGGAACTGTTGCGGTTGCTGGTTGGGCATCCGGATGTGGAACTGCGCGTCATCACCTCGCGTTCAGAGGCCGGCATGGCGGTGGCCGATATGTTCCCCAATCTGCGTGGTCATCTGACGCTCTGTTTCAGCGCGCCCGATCCGGCGGCATTGGCGGCCTGTGATCTGGTGTTTTTCGCGACACCCAACGGAACGGCAATGCAAATGGTGCCCGAACTGTTGCAGGCGGGTGTGCGCGTGGTCGATCTGGCTGCGGATTTCCGCTTAAGTGATACTGCCCAGTGGGAGCAGTGGTATGGCATGCCGCACGCCTGTACCGAGATTCTTGCCGAGGCGGTCTATGGTCTGCCGGAAGTGAATCGGGTGCTGATCCGCACCGCGCGGGTCGTGGCCAATCCGGGTTGCTACCCCACCGCCGTGCAGTTGGGCTTTTTGCCACTGATCGAACAGGGCCTGGTCGATACTGCAACGCTGATCGCCGATGCCAAGTCTGGCGTCAGTGGCGCCGGCCGTAAGGCCAGCGTGGGCACCCTGCTGTGCGAAGCCAGTGAGAGTTTCAAGGCCTATGCGGTGCCGGGGCATCGGCATTTGCCGGAGATACGCCAGGGGCTGGCGCGCGCTGCCGGTCGGCCAGTCGGGCTCACCTTTGTACCGCATCTCACGCCGATGATCCGCGGTATCCATGCCACGCTGTATGCTCGGCTCACCGGCGCGGCGGATTTACAGGCCATCTTCGAAAAGCGCTATGCGGAGGAACCCTTCGTGGATGTACTGCCGGCCGGCAGTCACCCGGAGACCCGCAGCGTGCGTGGGGCCAACCACTGTCGCATCGCGGTGCACCGACCACAGGGTGGCGATACCGTCGTGATTCTGTCGGTAATTGATAACCTCGTCAAAGGTGCGGCAGGACAAGCGGTGCAGAATATGAATCTGATGTTCGGCCTCCCTGAAAAGGCCGGATTGGAGGGGGTTGCGCTACTGCCCTGACCCGAGAGGTTCTGGTGCGGAATTTGCCTGCAACTAAGCCGTGGAGACGAAACGGACCGAATTCCTGATTTTCAGTGCCTGGAAGCTTCGGCTACTGCTTGGATTGGCGGTGGCTGCCGTGTTGCTGGCGGGTTGGGAGCTGTATCTACTGGGTAGGGCGCCGAATGACAGCTTTGATAACACGGAGGTCACGGAAGTTGCCGCGTTGCGCGCGGAGCAGTCTAGGCTGCGTAAGCAGATGGATGTATTGGAGGCACGCAACACTGATCTGGAGCGCAAGCTGGCGCTGGCGGAACGCAGTCGCCAGATTGATGCCGAAGCCTATGCTGTCTTCAACCAGGAACAGTCAGGACTGCAGGATCAACTCAGTGGTTTGCAGGAAGAACTGGCCTTCTATCGTGGCATCATGTTGCCAGACAAAGAGAAAGTTGGGATCGAGGCGCAGGACTTCGATCTCAAGCTGGCGCGCGGTACGGGTCGTTACCGTTTCAGTTTCATGCTGACTCAGGCCGGTGGTAAATCTCAGCTAGCCCGAGGCGTCGTGCACTTTAGAGTTGACGGTGTCCTGGACGGTAAACCCAAACAGCTTAGTTCGAGTGAGTTGACTCAAAGCGGTGATACCGAGATCGCGTATCGATTCCGGTATTTTCAGGCCATCAAAGGTGAGTTGCAGTTGCCCGAGGGATTCGATCCGGAACGGGTAGTGATCAAGGCGATTCCAGCCTCGGCGCCGAAGCTGCCGCTGGAATGGATATTCGATTGGCCACCGGATGTATCTGGTGCGTCAGGTGAGACTGAGGAGAAATAGTTATGTGGGGACAGGGTAAGAAAACCGCGAGCGGCAAGATCGATACGCTCATCGGTGATCAGACTGAGATTACGGGCGATGTCCGTTTCAGTGGTGGATTGCACATTGACGGTACCGTTAAGGGTAATGTCATTGCGACCAATGATGCGAATGCCGTATTGATGCTCAGTGAACATGGCCGTATAGAAGGTGAGGTGCGCGTGCCGAATGTCGTCCTCAACGGCGCAGTGACAGGTGATGTGCATGCCAGTGAGCGTATAGAATTGGCCAGCAAGGCGCGGGTCAACGGCAATGTCTTCTATACTCTGATAGAAATGGCGATGGGGGCGGAGGTCAACGGTAATCTGGTCCATCGCGGTGTAACGAACCCGGTATCGAGTGTGGAATCGTTGGTTGCCCCAGTCGGAGAGCCCACTACCAAGGCGCTCCGGGGTAATTCTTGACTGTATTTGTCAACAACCGGATAATGGTGGCCAAGTTGTTCACACGTATTTTTCTGGAGAAGTAACATGTCTGAGACTGCTACCAGCGTTGAAATGGAGAGCCCACTCGTCTTCACCGAGGCTGCGGCTATGAAGGTCAAAGGTCTGATTGAAGAGGAATCCAACCCGAATCTGAAATTGCGGGTGTTCGTGTCGGGTGGCGGTTGCTCCGGTTTCCAGTACGGCTTCACCTTCGACGAAGTGACCAATGACGGTGATACTGCGGTTGAGCAGTGTGGCGTTACCCTGCTGGTCGATCCGATGAGTTACCAGTATCTGGTCGGTGCGGAGAGCGACTCCCAGGAAGATCTCGAAGGCGCTCAATTCGTGATCCGTAATCCTAACGCCACCACCACCTGCGGTTGTGGTTCGTCGTTTTCGGCCGGCTAATCTTCTGGTCAAAGTGGTAGATAAAGGGACGCTCCGGCGTCCCTTTTGCATTTCAGTTACTTGCTGTTCCGAACCGGGCTGCATTTGTTATGCTAGCCGCCGGTTGGCGTATCCGCTGACGGTAATGGCCGTCAGGCCACCAGCCATGAGGACATAAGAATGAATGAATACCTGCCCGGTCTCGAAGGCGTTCCGGCTACAAAATCGAATATCTCGGAGCTCGATGGTCTGCGGGGTATTCTGACCTACCGTGGGTATCGCATCAGGGATCTGGCCGAGCACAGCAGCTTTGAAGAAGTCTCATTGTTGTTACTTGATGGCAAACTGCCTACCCGCGAAGCACTGGCGGAATTCGACCGGCAGATCCGCAATAATCGGCCCGTCAAATACAACATCCGCGAAATCATGAAGTACCTGCCGGCAACCGGTCATCCGATGGAGATGCTGCAGGCTTCGGTGGCCTGTCTGTCCATGTTTTACCCTGGGGATGATTGTCTTACCGGTCACGGTGTCTGCGAAGATCTTAATTACGTGCATAACATGTCGGTGAAAATCCTGGCGCGCATGGCGACGCTGGTGACCATGTGGCAGCACATCCGCACTGGCTATGATCCGATTGCGCCGCGCAAAGATCTGTCCTACGCAGCCAATCTGCTCTATATGTTTACCGGCGAAGAGGCTGATCCAATGCTGGTACACATTATGGATGCCTGCCTGATTCTGCATGCGGAACACACCATCAATGCGTCTACTTTCGCGGCGCTGGTGGCTGGCTCAACACTCGCTAGTCCGTATCCGGTGATCGCTGCCGCGGTCGGCACGCTGGCCGGTCCGCTGCACGGTGGCGCCAATCAGAAAGTGATCGAGATGCTCAACGATATCGGCTCGCCCGCCAACGTCAAAGCCTGGTTGGATCAGAAGTTAGCCAACAAGGAAAAGATCTGGGGAATGGGGCATCGTGAATATAAGGTTAAGGATCCGCGCGCGACGATTTTGCAGAAACTCATGATGGATCTGATGAAGCATCGTGGCGGTCAGATGAGTCCGATTTTCGAGACGGCGCTAGCATTGGAATCGGCATGCGAGGAACGTCTTGGCGCCAAAGGCGTCTGGGCGAATGTGGATTTCTATTCCGGCATTTTATACGCCGAAATGGGCATTCCACCTGATCAGTTCACCTCCATTTTTGCGATAGCGCGCTGCGCGGGCTGGCTGGCGCATTGGCGCGAGCAACTCAAGGACAACCGCATCTTCAGGCCGACGCAGGTGTATACCGGCGAGCAGGAGCGCGATTACGTACCGATCGATCAGCGCGGTTGATCGGCGGGTGGCTTTCGTGGGACGCAGAGATATAAGAGAAAGCATACCCTTGGTTAGATGCTTTACGCGCAGCTATGGCTAATTTCAGACCTGCCTTTTTTGTAACCGGGCTGTTTCTGATCGGCCTGGCCATCGTCATGTGGGTGCCCATGGCCTACATGCTGGCGCAACATGAGGACGAATGGCGGCAGTTCCTGCTGTCCAGCTTCATTACGCTCGGCAGTGGTCTGGCCCTTGCCTACAGCAATCGCCAGCGCGAGGGTTTCGTGCTGGTTCCGCGACAGGTCTTTGTGCTCACCAGCCTGACCTGGTTGTCTGTCAGTCTGTTCGCGGCCCTACCGATGCTGCTGATCCAGCACATCAGTTTCACCGATGCCTTTTTCGAAACCATGTCTGGCCTTACGACCACCGGTTCGACGGTGTTGGTGGATCTGGATAACGCCTTGCGCGGCATGCTGCTGTGGCGATCTCTGCTGCAATGGATGGGAGGCGTCGGGTTCATTGTCATGGGCGTGCTCATCCTGCCGTTCCTGCGCGTCGGTGGCATGCGTCTGTTCCATGCCGAATCATCCGATCGATCGGAGAAGGTACTGCCGCGTTTCGAGTCGGTCGCGAAGGCTATCGCCCTGGCGTACGTGATCCTCTCGGTTATGTGTACACTGGCCTATTATCTGGCCGGCATGTCAGTTTTCGATGCGATCAATCACGCAATGACGACCGTATCGACTGGTGGGTATTCCACCCACGATGCTTCCATGGGGCATTTCGGCAGCCAGACTATTCTCTGGGTGGCCGTGCTATTCATGATCCTCGGTGCATTGCCGTTCTCGCTCTATGTGCATGCCCTGAGGGGCAGCCCCATGTCGTTGTGGCGGGATCGGCAGGTCCGCGGTTTTTTAGGTATTGTGCTGTTCTTCGGTTTGTTGCTTGCACTGGTCAATATTCTGGTGCACGGGCGCGATCCCGCGTCGGCGCTGGCGGCCAGCTTCTTCAATATGGTGTCGGTTATCACCACCACCGGTTACGCCTCCGAGGATTACAGTCTCTGGGGGGAGTTGGGGGTGATGGTGTTTTTCTACCTGACCTTCATGGGTGGGTGTTCAGGATCAACCTCAGGCGGTTTGAAAATCTTTCGTCTTCAAGTGGCCTACAGCATGTTGCGTCGGCAGTTGGATCGGTTGGTACATCCACGTGCCGTTTTCACTGACCGCTATAACGACCGTGAAATCGGCGAAGACATCATTCGCTCGCTGATCAGCTTCTCATTCTTCTTTGCCTTTACAATCGCCTTGCTGGCCTTGGCGTTGTCGGCAGTCGGGCTGGATTTTATGACCAGCATGACCGGGGCAATCACTGCCGTGTGTAATGTCGGTCCGGGCTTGGGTACGACGATCGGTCCAGTGGGTAATTTCGCTTCATTGCCGGATGCCGCCAAGTGGTTATTGAGTATTGGCATGCTGCTTGGACGGCTTGAGATTATGACTGTGTTGGTGCTATTAACCCCCGGCTTCTGGCGTGGTTGAGTTGTTTATTGCTGTAGGAGCGGACTTGCCCGCGAACAGCATCGCACTTTCATTTCGCGGGCAAGCCCACTCCTACAAGGGCGCTGTTATGACAGTGTGCTCTACGTGCGATAAATGCCACCCAGAATCACAGGCTGGCGTGCACCAGTGACGCTGGGTATGTTGGATGGGCGTGACGCCAGAGTTTCTCTGGCCATCCAGGCGAAGGCTGCTGCTTCGATCCAATCCGGGTGCATACCATGCGCGGCAATTATTTCTACACAGACGTTTGGTAAATAGCTGCCGAGCGTATCGAGCAGCTGCGTGTTGTGGGCGCCACCACCGCACACCAGCAGTCGCTGTGTTTTAGGCGCAAAGCTTTGTAAAGCTGTGACTATCGAGCGTGCCGTGAACGCAGTCAGCGTGGCTTGAATATCCTCAGCGAGTGAGGCGTCAGGCAGTTGCGGCTTTAACCATTCCAAGTGGAACAGTTCGCGTCCGGTGCTTTTGGGTGGTGACAACTGGAAATAGGGCTCGGTCATCAAGCTGTCCAGCAAGCTTGGAATAATCTTGCCAGTCTCGGCCCATTTGCCATCCTGATCGAAATGCTCACCTTTATGCAGTGCGATCCACGCATCCATTAATACATTACCGGGACCGGTATCGAACCCGGTGACGGGCAGACTCGTATCGGCGGGCAAGATGGTCAGATTCGCCATGCCGCCGATGTTCAATACGGCGCGATGTTCATCGGGGCTGCGAAAGCAGGCGGCATGAAAGGCGGGCACCAAGGGGGCGCCTTGTCCACCCGCGGCAAGGTCGCGGCGGCGAAAGTCGGCGACGGTGGTGATGCCGGTGCGTTCCGCGATCAGATTGGGGTCGCCGATCTGTAATGTGAATGGATGTGATCCCAGTGGGCGGTGACGGATGGTCTGACCGTGGCTGCCAATGGCAGAGATCTGATCGGCGGTTATGTCGCTGGTTGCGAGCAGCGCAACTGCCGCTGCGGCGAACAGCTCACCCAGTTGAGTGTCGATGTGGCCGAGTAATTCGATTTCGTTGCGGGCTGTGCCTTGGGTGAGTTCCAACAGCTGGGCACGGACGTCCGCCGCATAGGGCTGGGTGCGTGCGGCAAGAACCTTAGGAGGGCAGATGGACAGATCGACGAGTGCCGCATCAATGCCGTCGAGGCTGGTGCCGGACATCAGGCCGAGGTAGAGGTCGCTCATAGTCGATACGCTGAAGGGGATCCTGGCGTGACAATACTGGACCGGGCCGGGGAAATCATCTGCTCATGCGAGTCAGAGTGTGAAGCTTGTGCAGACCGGTACTGCGGTGCAGTGGTGCCGGTCTGCGTAGACAAGGATCAATGCTCGTTCAAGGCAACCTGTCTGTCGCGGTCGCGTGCGAGTTCCAATTGAGCAATGAGGGTTTCCACCTGTTTGTCGAAGTCGCGGCGGTAGCGCTTTTCAATCGGCAGGGAGTCAGGGAATTTCACCGTTAGTGGATTGCGGTGCACGCCATTTACCAGGAATTCGTAATGCAGGTGCGGGCCGGTGGCCAAGCCTGTCATGCCGACATAGCCGATGGTCTGTCCCTGGCGAATGCGGGTGCCAGTATTGATGCCCTTGGCGAACCGGGACATATGTGCATACAACGTGCTGTAGGTGCTGCCAGACTGAATTATGACTACATTGCCGTAACCGCCCTTGACGCCGCGAAACACCACACGGCCATCACCGGTGGCTTTAATCGGCGTGCCTTGCGGCGCTGAGTAGTCGACACCTTTATGGGCACGAATACGGTTCAGAACGGGATGTTTGCGCTTCAGGTTAAAGCCCGAGCTGATCCGCGAGAACTCGACTGGTGTTCGCAGAAAGGCCTTGCGCAGGCTATGACCCTCAGGGGTGTAGTAGTCGGTGCGACCTTCGGCGTCGGTGTAACGGACGGCGCGATAGCTTTTACCCTGGTTGACGAATTCCGCGGCCAAGATGTTGCCTTCGCCAATACGTTCGCCATCGAGGTAGAGTTCGTCATACAGCACGGTGAAGCGGTCACCTTGGCGGATATCGAGTGCGAAATCGACGTCCCAGCCGAAAATGCCGGCCAGATCCATAATCATGGCGTCGGGAAGCTTGGCTTTCTGCCCTGCCAGGAACAACGAACTGTCGATTGCGGCGCTGGCATGAGCGGTCTGGCGATCCGGAATGCGGTGGATGGTGGTGGCCGTGAAGTGGTCGTCCTCGCGAGTGACGCGCAGCCCCAAGGTGTGGCTCTCTTCATAACGCAATTCGAGCAGACGGCCCGTTTCGTCGGCGCGCAAATTGAGAATTTGGCCGGGATGGATGCGCTTGAGCGTGTTTACCGCGGCGCCCAGGGACATGACTTCGTGCAAATCGCCGGCATCGACACCGCTGCGCGAGAAGATCTGGGCCAGGTTGTCACCCTTGGCGACGGTAACCTGCTGCCAAACGTTGCCCTCTGATGCGGTTTTCGCAACTGCGCTCTGCGGGTTTTGCTGTGCTTCAGGGTTGCTCGCGAGTGACGTCTCGGTGGCCGGCGTTACGCTGGCAGTGACCATTTCTTCGAGGGTGGCCGCATCGGAATGATGTGCTGCGGGTTGATCGGTCGTCGCGACGCCGGGCGGGGTAGTGGGTAGGGCCAGGCCTTGGGCAAGTTCGGTGCTGTGGTGGGCTTCAGATGTGTGGCTGAGGTAGCTGAGCAGGGCGGAACCGCAGAAGATTGCGGTGCCTAGAGCAATCCAATGGATATTCCTGAGTCGGAATCTCGACGCGAGTCCGGAGAGATTACGCTGTAGGCCATGCTGTCTGAACGATGGGTAGCTCACTCAAATTCCTTATAATTTACCCGCCGATACAGTACGGCTCGGGTGTTTAAAGGTCAACATCTCAACCAAGGCGCAGTGACCCTGACGAATGGACCTATATCCATTGCAGATTATATGCCAGAGTCGTCTTCGATCAGGTAATGTCGACATCTAGCGTACCCTGACTCAGGGCGCCCGTATGTTAACCTGTTGGTCTTTTGGGGCAAAGTGTATTTTGGGGGTGTAGTTGTTATGTTGTCAGCCAGCGAGGCACTGACAGAAATCAAGCGCGGCGCGCAGGAAATTCTGGTCGAATCCGAATTACTCGATAAATTGAAATTGGGCCGGCCCCTCCGGATCAAGGCCGGTTTCGATCCCACGGCACCAGATCTCCATCTGGGTCACACCGTGCTGCTCAATAAGTTGCGCCAATTTCAGGAGCTCGGCCACGAGGCGATCTTTCTGATCGGTGATTTCACCGGCATGATCGGCGACCCGACCGGCAAAAATGTGACGCGTAAGCCACTCACGCGCGATGAGGTCATCGAAAACGCCAAATCCTACGAGGCGCAGATTTTCAAGATCCTCGATCCGGAAAAAACCTTGGTGATGTTCAACTCCAGTTGGATGGGGGGCATGAGTGCGGCTGACCTGATCCAGCTTGCGGCCAAACACACCGTCGCACGCATGCTCGAACGTGACGATTTCGATAAGCGCTATACCGGTGGACAGCCGATTGCCATCCATGAGTTTCTCTATCCCCTGATCCAGGGCTACGACTCAGTCGAGCTCAAGGCGGATGTTGAGCTGGGTGGAACGGATCAGAAATTCAATCTGCTGGTCGGCCGCGAGTTACAGCGCCACTATGGCCTGGCACAACAGGTTGTGCTGACCATGCCCATCCTCGAAGGTCTCGACGGCGTGCAGAAGATGTCAAAATCTTTGGGAAACTATATCGGCATTGCCGATGCGCCCGATGAAATGTTTGGCAAAATCATGTCCATCTCGGACGAGTTGATGTGGCGGTATTTTGAACTGCTCAGTTTCCGGCCATTGACGGAAATCCAAGCATTGCGTGATGCGGTTGTCGGCGGCATGAATCCGCGCGATGTCAAATTCCAGCTGGCGGAAGAAATTATTGCCCGCTTCCACAGCGCGGCCGCTGCGCAGCGCGCCAGAGAGGAATTCATCGCGCGCTTCCAGAAAGGTGCGCTGCCCGATGATATGCCTGAAGTGAAATTGACGGCGCCCGCCGACGGATTGCCACTGGCTAACCTGCTCAGAGATGCAGGACTCACCTCCAGTACCTCGGAGGCACTGCGCATGCTGGGGCAGGGTGCGGTACGGATTGATGGTGAGCGTGTAGAGGACCGTGCACTGCAATTCAGTGCGCCCGCCGAGCTGGTTGTGCAGGTAGGTAAGCGGCGTTTCGCAAAAATCATCCTGATCTAAAGTTGAGCGCAGACGGGGTGATTTATAAACGAATTGAATGCAAGCAAGATTGTTCAGGGGTGCGTAACGCATTACATATTGACTGAGAACCATAGGGTTAACGTTATTCCGTGCGTGGTCACACGCAAGGAGAAGGTATGCAGGACGTGCGCATCCTCGTTGTTGAGGATGAACCTCTAGTTGCGCAGGACATCCGGCTCAATCTTGAAATGCTGGGCTGGGTCGTCGTCGGAGAAACAGCGTCCGGGCGTGAGGCCGTAACGCTGGCCGGTAAGTTACGCCCCGATCTGGTCCTGATGGATATCCTGTTGGCCGGCGACATGGATGGAATCCAGGCTGCCACGTGCATCACTACAGAGTACGACATACCTGTTGTTTACCTCACCGCTTACGCGGACGAAGATTATCTTCAGCGCGCCAAGATCACAGATCCCCTCGGTTATATCCTAAAGCCCTTTACCCAACGCGAACTGCAGGCCGTTATTACACTGGCCCTGCACCGCAGTAAAAATGAGCGTTCGTTACAGACGTTTTTATGGGGTTCCAGTATTTGCGATAGCGTCCGTGATGCCGTGATTGCGGTCGATGTCGAAATGCGCCTGTCTTTATTGAACTGCAAGGCCGTGGAACTTCTGGGTGTTGATTCGGATGCGTTATTGGGCCAGTCATGGGATGAAGACCTTCTTGGGCTGCAGACACTCAATAAGCTTGGGTTGGAAAAAAAGCTGCAAAGGGCCGTTATCCATGGAGAGGTCTGGGAAGGAGAGGATGCCGTAGGTTTTGCGGCGGGTGATAAACAGATTTATATTCAGGCGTCCGTCGTCCCGGTATACCGTCGCGGTCTTCATATCCAGGGTGCAATGCTGATTTTGCGCGATGTGTCGATCCGTATTAAAGCCGAGCAGGCAGCACTTAGCCAGCTGGCGCGTTTATCCCAGTACCTTGAGGTTTCCGGCGCCATGATGGTTGCCCTGGATCTTGAGGGTAAAGTCATCCTGGCAAATCCAGCTGCCTGTGCAGTATTGGGGTACGCCGAGGCTGAACTGTTGGGGAGTGACTGGTTTGAAACCTGTATTCCTTCACGCCTAAGACGGGATGCTCGCTCCGTGTTTGAGCGGATTATCCAAGCTTCGAGAGATGTTCCCGCGCATATGGAGGCACGCGTTCTAACCCGTTCTGGGGAAGAACGCATGATATTTTGGAACCTTGCACCGTTAAAGGATATTGATTCACAGATCATTGGTGGGCTCGGTTCCGGTGTAGATATTACTGTTCGTAAACGCCTTGAGGATGCTATTGGGCGCTCGCGGGATTTCTATCTGTCGCTACTCCAGCATTTACCCATCCTGGTGTGGCGTGCGGATGCGATGGGTCAGTGTGATTATTTCAATGATGCATGGCTGACGTTTACCGGGAGAACCTTGCAGGAGGAAGCGGGTAACGGCTGGTTGGATGCTGTCCATCCAGATGATGTCGAGCCAGTAATGGCGGCCAATGCTCAGGCATTTGATCGGCGGGAGCCACTATCAATAACCTACCGTTTGCGTTCCCAGGATGGTACCTATCACGCGCTGATGGGCAATGCTGAACCCATCTATGATGTGAATGGCGAATTTTCCGGTTATATCGGTGGCTGCGTCGATATAGAGGTTGAACGCCAAGCGGAGCGCGATTTACGTCGGGTCAGTCGTGCATTACAGGTGCTTTCTCGTGTTAACGAAACCTTGGTGCGCGC
>JBGSOE010000022.1:0-2581 GCA_041739295.1 Thiohalobacterales bacterium
CGGGAGAGGGTTAGGGAGAGGGTGGCGAACTCAAGTCGAGCATATCTATGGAACCTCTGATTAATTTGATCAAGCGAGCAGATGCAAGGCGCGGACGGGTGAAAAAACGGAGTTTACACGGCGTAAATGAGTATTTTGAGTCCGGCCGCAACGCGGCAGATGCCACTTCAGCGAATTAATCAGAGGTTCCCTATGTCATGCCATCATGTAATGCTCAATAGTTGCCTGGCCAGACCCCTTCTCATCTTCACGCGACCTCGCTCGCGGTCAATCGCTGAGCGTCTACGTTTACTGCCACGCATACCCTTAGCTTCTGATCCAATGTCGCTGAACTGATCATCTAGTGGATGTCTGCAACCGGCGATAGTCGGGCATCGCTGTTAAGGCATTGATACGCGCAAAGGGCATTCAGCGATTCCTGTCTGATGCGGGCACGCGCGGATGAATTTATAGGTGGATTATCACAAAATGGGTAGGTTACGCTTAATGCTGTACCCAACAGGAGATTTAGGCCATGTGGCTACGTACAAGCTGCAATCTTACATTCGACATCACAGCTCCCACGCCATTTGTGCTGATGTTGCGGCCCCGCAGTGGTGCTCAACAATGGATTGCACGCGAGGAATACCGGCTGGAGCCAAGCGTACCCGTATTTGAATTTACGGATGGCTATGGCAACCTCTGCCAACGCCTTATTGCCCCTACCGGGGCCTTCGGAGTGTTCACCAGTGCCGACGTCATGACTTCGGATTATGTTGACCAAGCGTTCGGAGCGCCATTTGTCGAAATCCAGAATCTGCCTGATGCGGTGCTCAGCTACCTGTTACCCAGTCGGTACTGTGAGTCGGACCGCTTTCATCAAATGGCATCCGAAATCACCGCAGGCCAACAGCCAGGTTACAATCAGGTCGCGGCACTCGTAACCTGGCTGCGCAGTACTATCAGGTTTTGCCCGGGCAGCAGTGATACGCCCGTGTCAGCAATAGAAGTCCATTCCCGGCAGATAGGTGTCTGCCGGGACTTGGCGCACCTTGGAATCGCGTTGTGTCGAAGCCTCAGCATTCCAGCGCGTATGGTCGTTGGCTACCTCTACAGATTGGACCCAATGGACCTACACGCCTGGTTCGAGGCCTACGTGGGTGGACGCTGGTATACCTTTGACGCGACGCAGCCCGAGCTACAATGCGGGTACGTGGCAGTCGGTTATGGCCGCGATGCTGCGGATGTCGCCGTCTATAATCAGTTCGGACCGGCGATCTATCCGACAGTACAAACCGTGGATGTGGAATACATCCGGAGCTAGCCGATGCCACAGCGTGATCAGCGGCAATATAAAGGAACCTCTGATTAATTCGCTGAAGCGGCATCTGCTGTGTTGCAAACAGGCTCAAAATACTCATTTACTACATGTAAACTCCGTTTTTTTCGCCCGTCTGCGCCTTGCATCTGCTCGCTTGATCAAATTAATCAGAGGTTCCTAAACATGGTCAGCCAGGTTGACTGAAGAAAAAAGCAAGAACAAATGACTGCTGAGGCTCTTACTATATGCACTTCACGATCCGACACCACACTCACTACCAGTATTCACATCCAGTACGATTCAGCCCGCAGCGGCTTCGCTTCCACCCTCGCGATGATGGGGCGCAGCGAGTCATAGCCCATCAACTCAACATCACTCCGACGCCACTCGGGCGCAATGAACAACTTGATTTGGAAGGAAACCGTGTTACCCAGGTCTGGTTCGAGAAGGAAACGGACTACTTCGATATCGAGGTGACCATGCAGGTCGAAACCTTGCGACACAATGCCTTCGATTTCATCCTGGCGCCGGAAGCGGCGACTTTGCCGATCAATCATGAGCATGACGTCATTTGTGCAAGGGCCTATCTAGAGCGCATCAATGCCGATGATGCAGTTACCGTTTTTGCCGCCGAACTCAGTCTGGCAGCCAATCGCGATACGTTACGCTTTCTCGATGACCTGAACCGCCAGCTATTCGCCGAGTTCTCCCATATACATCGTGATACGGGCATACCACAAAGCCCTGCATTTACCTTGCAGAGCAAACGTGGGGCATGCCGAGACCTAGCCGTGTTGTTTGTTGACTGCTGCCGGGCCGAAGGAATTGCTGCACGCTTCGCCAGCGGCTACCAGAAGGGCGACCTCCAGAGCGAGCGACGTCATCTGCATGCTTGGCCGGAAGTGTATCTGCCCGGCGGCGGATGGCGCGGATTCGATCCTACTCATGGGGTGGCGATAGCAGACACTCATGTGACCATCGCAGCGGCGGCGCATTCGCGCGACACTATGCCGGTAAGTGGGATTTTCAGCGGAGATGGAGCGAGCAGCACGCTCGATTACACAGTGGAAATTCAGGTGTCAGAAGATTAAAACGCTGCCCATGAGTTCAGTGGAAGGTAACTAACTCTCCACCTTTTTTAAGATCAATTATTGAGCATCACATGATGGCATGAGATAGATAGGCTCGACTTGAGGACTTCGCCACCCTCACCCCAACCCTCTCCCGCCCCGGCGGGAGAGGGGGTTGTAGTGGTCAAGTATTTCCGTACCCACGGGTTAT
>JBGSOE010000023.1:0-15783 GCA_041739295.1 Thiohalobacterales bacterium
TTGAGGTCGTCGGGCTTGATGACGCGCACGCCGCGGCCTTTCATCTGCTCGAAGAAGCCGCGCGATTTGACGGCGCGCATGAAGAAGACGATTTCCACCGGCTTGATGTCGGTGCCGGTAGCGATCATGTCGACGGTCACGGCGATGCGCGGCATGGGACTGGTGCGAAACTCGTTGATGAGGTCCCTCGGTCTCGCGCCGGTCGTGCGGTAGGTGATCTTCTGGGCAAACTCGTTGCCCTTGCCGAACTCCTCGCGCACGATCTCGACGATGTTTTCTGCGTGGGCATCGTCCTTGGCAAAAATCAGCGTCTTGGGCACCCATTCACGGCCGGGGAAGATTTCGGTGAAGATCTTTTCCTTGAAGGTTTTGATGATGGTGCGGATCTGGTCCGGCGTGACGACATCGCGATCGAGCTGGTTGGGGTCATATTCGAAATCATCATCGAGCTGCTCCCAACGCTTCTTGCGGGTATCACGTTCCTGGATCTGCACCGACAGGCCCGCCTCCACCTTGGAACCGGCCTCGGTGATTTTGGTGCGGATGCGGTAGACGTCGTAGTTGACGTTGACGCCGTCGGCCACGGCCATTTCATGGTTGTATTCCATCACCAGGTTTTGATGGAAGAAGCCGAAGGTCTGCTTGCTGGGCGTGGCGGTCAGGCCAATGAGATACGCATCGAAATACTCCAGTACCTGCGCCCAGAGGTTGTAGATGGAGCGGTGACATTCATCGGTGACGATGATGTCAAAACTTTCGATGGGGATGGCCTGGTTGTAGTCCAGTGGCTCGGGCTGCTTGAACAGGCCGCTGAGTTTATCCACTGATTCCTCTTCGAGGTCTTCCGGCAAGTCTTTGCCCTTGAGCATGGAGTACATACGTTGAATGGTGCAGATGCAGACCCGCGCTGGCCAGTCGATGCTGTTACCTTGCAGGCGCTGGACGATGTACTCCTCGGTGAACTTGAAGTTGTTATAGGGCGAGGCGTATTGCTGGAATTCCTTCAAGGTCTGGTCGGCGAGGTTGCCACGATCGACCAAAAACAGAATGCGTTTGGCGCCTGCGAATTTGATCAGGCGGTAGATGAAAGAGATCGAAGTGAAGGTCTTGCCGGAACCGGTAGCCATTTGGATCAGGGCGCGGGGGCGGTTTTCCTTCAACGAGACTTCGAGGTTCTGGATGGCCTTGACCTGTGCGGGCCAGAGACCATCTTCGATCAACGGCGGCATGTGCCGGAGTTTGCCGAGGAAGGTCTTTCCTTCCGGCACATAGGCGGTCGCCGGTTCGGCGGCTTTATCCAGGGCCGAACCTAGCCATTCAGCAAGAATGTCTGGCTTATGAAACGCGAACACACCCCGCGCTTTTGGCTCGGGATCGAGGCCGTTGGTGAAGCGTGTTTCAACGCCCGTGGACTGATACGAGAACGGCAGCGGGTTTTGCCAACGCGGCAAACCGTCAGGCAAGCCTTTGGTGTATTTGTCGGATTGGGTTTCGACACCGGAGAGTGTCACGCCCTGCTTCTTGGCTTCGATGACACCTGCGGCCCTGCCGTCGACATATAAGAGGTAATCGGCGAAGCCGTGACCGGGGAGCGGGAATTCGCGGATGGCGACACCGCGTGAAGCATGAATGTTGGCCGCATTTGCGTCGCAGACATGCCAACCCGCCGCGCTGAGCAGCCGATCGATCTCCTCCCTGGCCTGTTGTTCTGGATTCCCCATGTCTTTCTTATTCGTTAAGGCATTGTTGGAATTTTCCCACGCCTGCATCAAAGCTTGGCGACCCTCTTTTCTTTCTCACTCTCAGTCAGGTACATGCTCTAGAAGTTTGCTAACAGGTACTTTGAAGAAGGCACAGAGCTTGTCGATGTTGTCAGAGGTAGTGTTGTACCCCTTTACGTTCGCAATTTTCGACAGCGTAGTTCGATGGATACCCGTCGCCTGGGCGATCTCCTCCAGGGTTATCCGGCGCCCTTCCTCAAACTCGCGGTTGGCGACGACTTCTTTTAGGCGAAATCTGATCATGATAGGTCTATGAATTACAGGGAATTTGCACTGTAGCCTAGCACGCCATTTCTTTACCGTCACCCACTAATAGTCCTTGAACGCGATATTCGTGATTGACAGTCACGTTTCAATCGATGTATGATGTTTATACGCTACATATGACGCGTACTAACATTATTTGGTAGTTATAAGGGGGATTACTATGACTTTACCGTTGCAAATTCCACGGGCGCATGGCGCCGAGTTTATGGGTGAGTTTCAGGTTACTAAGCGGAGCTATCGGGTGACATACAAGGGTGTGCCCTACCTGTTCTTGAGGCTCGCAGACGAGACGGGAGAATTCTCCGGATTCTTCTGGGGAGCCGAACCCGACGATATTGATCGGCTGTCCGCGATGGCGGTTGCGCGGGTGTCTGGTTACATACGTAACCATCAAGGACAGTGGTTAGCCGATGTTAAGGATATCCAAGATGCAGACCCTCTCCAGGGCAAGCCTGGCAGACCTGCTCACCGGCACTCACGCACCGACGAGCACGCTAGGGCGATTGAGTCAGATCGTGGGGGGATTGGAGATTCCAGAGCTGCACGGGTTTGTGCGATCGGTTTTCTCCGATTCAGCGATTGCCCTTCCCTTCCTTCGAGTCCCGGCAAGCATCGCTCACCACCATTGCCACAATGTGGGGCTACTGGAGCACAGCGTCGAGTGCGCGGAGTTCGTCCGCGATGTCATGATCCCATGCAGCCACGAGCGTGAGTTGGCTATCGTCGCAGCGCTGCTTCACGACATCGGTAAGGTGATGACCTTTGCTCCTAATCAGGAGCGCACGGCTGTGGGCACATTGATTGACCATAACGCACTCACATTAGAACTCCTGGCTGATCATCTCCATACGCTTGACAGAGCATGGCCGGATGGCGGACGAGCATTGCGCTACCTCTGGACATGGAAAGCACGCCGTCGCAGCTCTGAACGGCCACTCATGTTAAGCGCAAATATCATCCAAGCCGCCGATCAGATCAGCGCAGCCAAGGATGCGTGGCGGCAGGCATACGCTGGCACACAAGAATGGCAGCAGTTTGCACGGCTGGAAGGATTCGGTCCTCCATCACGATTCTGGGTGCCGAAGTCCCCTCCCCTGATGACCGGCGAGACACAGATCGTGATGCCTGAAAAACGCATCATCGCGGCTTAACGCGTGCGCAGTTTAATGTGCTTGACACTGATGCATGCTGCCATTGCTGTCGCCTATGTCAGACATGCCGCCCCGCATGCAGCTACCGATGTAGCGACGTCATCCGGTCTTGTGACCGGGGGGTTTTTATTTTGAAGTGCAGGCAGTAACTCAAACATAACGCGGGGACTCCCAGTGCCTCATGTGAAATGAGTCTCAACCGGCAACCCGAGTTGGTTAAGTGAACTTGGTTTAAGAGGTGCAGTTATTCCTCGCACCTACTTCATTTCGGAAACAGGAACGTCACCTGGAATCTGAGCCCCCAATCCTGCACATCATTAGGGGAGTCTACATAGTTGCGATAACCGAGTAGAAACTGCACCGGTTGCTTACCGAATTTCATCAACTGGGCGACTGTCAGGTTGATAGGGACCGTCCACTCCTCGGTCTCCCAGTTATACGTGGACTCGGTATTCAAACCGAAGGTGGTATGAGTTTTTGTCGTGTAGGAAACGAACGGTTGTAGGAACGTAGCACTGACATCCGCTGCGGCAGAATCGCCGGAAACCGACCACAAATGGTTGGCCAACGCTCCAACAGTCCAGCCACTCTCCTGCTTCAGCACTACGGCTGTCGGTCCCACGCTAAATTTATCCGAGGTGAGTCCATCGTCGCCGGTAGGAAGCGATAGCGCCGGACCCGCGCCCCATATCCAGCCACTGGCGGTTGGTGCCTTGGGCGAGATGAAGAAACTCTGCAGGATATCGCCCATTCCCGTGGTATCGCTACCACCCACAACGGGTGATTCAGCATCGATATAGACCGGCACGATCGTGCGCGAGATGACATTCCATGTAGCGTTCAGTTCGATAGGGATAACCGGCTGAATAACGTACGTCGAGCGATCCGCGTCTGCAGCACCCATGTTGGTATCCCAGTCGAGCTTCATGGGCACGCTGACCAGGTTTGCGATCGGATTTGACAGCTTCTTTGCCAGTTCAGCCGCGTCGTCTTCTGCATTGGCTTGCGGGGAAAGTGCGATACCACTAACAAGTATGCTAATGATGCAGGCGATCAGGCCCTTTGACTGTTTCACTGTCATTGCTGATGTCTCCATGTATAAAGCTTTACGCGCCCTATTTTTACGAATTATAACTCGCGAAAATCCAAAAATAGCCTAAGTTGTAATAGACGTGCAAAAGGATAGGCGCATGCAGCGTACCATGACGGTCGCGGAAATGGCCGAAGATCAGTGAAGGGATCAAGACTGCGATGGCGGCCAAGGGTGGGTGCATCAGAAAATGCAATCCGGTGAAGATGACGCTGGTCAGTAGATTGGCACCGGTCAGGCCAACTATCTTCTGTTTCAATGCCGGGCGTTTCAGAAAAAAGCCTTGCAGCGCGCCGCGAAACAGCAACTCTTCAACCAGTGGGTAAAGCAATACAAGATACAGCACATCACGTGGCTGATGCAGTGGCCAGGCCCAGTCCGGTTTAGGCGATAACCACAGATACCCCACAGTCCAGAACAGCAGCGCTGCGAAGATCGCTTGCCAGAATTGCGTATCGCGAATTACATGCCGCATCCCCATAGGCAATCTATTACGGCTTAAGAGTGATCAACTGCTCACCTGTCTTGCGGTTCACTATTTCGACCGCCTGCGCCTCAAAGCCCTGTTCCGGCACCAACAGCGCACCTTCAATGCGATAGATCAGATCAGCTGCCATATCTCTGATACGCCGTGCCGGAGCGATTTCGGAATAGCCGTAAAAGGTAACGTCGCTGATAGAGAAAGTATCTTTATCGCGGAGCCAGTTACCTTCCTCGCCTTGCAGGTAATATGTCATGCAACCACGCCACGAATTTGTACGACAAGGCTCAATCTTACTGATCAATTTCTCCTCAGCATTGGCATTGCGCAATGTGCATTCCTTATAGGCACTGGCCTTGGGCGTTGGATCATCTATGTGCCAGCGATCGCGCGGTAATTTATTTAACATGGTCGGGAAATCATCCCAGACCAGTGCGTCATACTGCAATCTCAGGCCGCGTGTCGTGGGCAGCTCAAACAGAAAGCGCCGAGTATCGGCGTCATAGCTCAAATTAACCGGAACCTCGATGCGCGCATGCTCGACTCGACGATAGGTATCGCAGCCGACGCGCAGCTTCTCAACACGACGCCGATATTCCTCTTGGGTTTCATACTCGCCACGTTCGGGTGTGAATTCCTGACGCGCTTTGCAACGTTCGTAGTCTTCCCAGTACTGCTGAAATACCTGCGACTTACCGCCTGCCTCGATCTTCAATTCACCCGCGCTGACAACAGAGGCCAGAACGCCGAATACTACAGAGACTATTCCACCCGAAATTCGCATACTTCCCTCACTTGGCACTGCGCTATATCCCGATCGTCACTTGTTTAGCCTGACCGGTCACCTTTATAAGCCGCATTCTAGCGTCAATCCGCACCTTCCATCCACTGAATCACTGCCTGATACCCTGATCCACGCTGGTTCTGGCCTCAACCCATAGCTGAACGCTATACTCTCGAGCCATCGATCATGACAATAAAACGAGGTAATAACATGTCCCAGGGTGGAACACTGGTCTCCGGAGGCGCCGGTTATATCGGCAGCCATGTGGTACGTCAGCTGGTCGCGGCCGGCGAGAAGGTGATCGTACTCGACAATCTGTCGACAGGTTTCAAAGAGGCTGTGACAGCCGGTGCTGAGCTGGTGATTGGGGATACCGGTGATCAGACACTGGTAGCAGCGCTGCTGAAAAAACATCAGATCGATTCGGTACTGCATTTCGCCGCGCATACTATCGTCCCGGAATCGGTCTCAGATCCGCTCAAGTATTACGGCAATAACACCTGTTGCACGCGCAACCTGCTGGCTTGCTGCCAAGCTGCCGGCGTAAAGCATTTCATCTTTTCCTCCACTGCAGCGGTATATGGCATTCCTGAAGGCCCCATGGCCACTGAAGACACGCCGAATGCTCCGATAAATCCCTATGGCACCTCCAAGCTGATGAGCGAATGGATGCTGCGCGATCTGTCCACGGCAACTGATCTGCGCCATGTCGCGCTGCGTTATTTCAACGTTGCCGGCTGCAGCCCGGATGGAAAGATTGGTCAGTCCACGCGCAAGGCCACACTGCTGATCAAAGTCGCCTGCGAAGTCGCCGTCGGTAGTCGCGAAAAACTGCTGGTGTTTGGCACCGACTACCCCACCCCGGATGGGACCGGTGTACGCGATTACATCCACGTCGAAGATCTGGCCGATGCACACTTGAAGGCCTTGGACTACCTGCGCAAGGGCGGCGACTCAACCACACTCAACTGCGGTTACGGCCATGGATATAGTGTTAAAGAGGTAATTGATGCGGTTGAACGCGTTGCAGGTCACAAAATCAAGGTCGAGGAAATTGCTCGCCGCGCCGGCGACCCACCTTCCCTGGTAGCCAAATCCGACAAGGCCAAGTCCGTGCTCAAGTGGATACCACGCTTTGATGATCTGGATCTCATTGTGAAGACATCGTTGGACTGGGAAAAGAAACTCGCGAAAGGCGAGGTATACGGTTCAGGTGCGTAACCCAGTCTTGTTAGTCTTGAGATAAGCGTGGTCACCTAGACCGGCATGGCTAAAACTAATATCAGCTACGTGATTCTCATCGCGCTCACATTGTTGTCAGGTTGCACCACACAGGAGGCGCTAGTACCCAGCCATGTCTTTTATCACATGCATGACGGCGGCACGGTATTGGCGTTCAATGCAAATGAAAACCTGCTGGCTTCGGGTGGAAAAGGTGGTTGGCTGTATCTCTATCATCTACCAAACACTAACCTCACCGTGAGCTGGCGGGCGCATCGAGGCAGTACGATAAATGGCTTAGCGTTTACAGGAGATACCTTACTGACAGCAGGTTATGACGCACGTCTAGCGCGTTGGACACTGCAAGGCGTCCTCGTACAGCAAACCATCACACCCAGCCCCGTAACAGATATGGTCTATGACAAGGTGCGCAAGCGTCTGATCACTGGCCACCGCGACGGTGTCGTACGGCTCTGGCGAGATAATGATTTGAGTCTGATCACTGCATATCCTTTGCACAGTAACGCGGTAAAACGAGTCGCCGTGCAGGAAGATAGCGGCTATCTGGCGAGTAGCGGCAGTGATGGACGCGTGTTCTTGATCACAGCTGAACAAGTGAGTGAGCTACCATCACCACCCAGCAACGCGGCCGCACTGGTCTTTGCAACAAATGAACACACTCTCTACGGCAGCGGCTGGTTCAAATTATTTCGCTGGGATCTGAATAGCTCGACGCTGTCGATACTGGATACTCCACACCGCGGCATTATCAGATCACTGTATTGGATTCAGGATATATCGCAACTGGCCTCCATCAGTCAGCAGACAGACAGTAGTATTTACTACCTTGACCCTGCTACCGGTGCAGCCACCCATCACTTCGAGAAACATGCCCTTTGCGGTACTGCAGTACAAGTTTCACCTACTGGGCGTTATCTGGCGACCACTAGCGATGATGCCAGCGTGAAACTCTGGGATTTAAAGCACTAAGGAACCCATGCTTAATTTGTCATTCCGGCATGCGCCGGAATGACGACTTAGTGATAAATCAGAGGTGCCTTAGTACGGAAGGCCATTGCATGGAAATATATTGAGCTTCGCGCAGCAAAGCCTAACGACGGGAATTGCTACTTAAACTTTGAAATATTCCCGATACCACTCAACGAACCGCGCGATACCATCCTCCACCGAAGTGGCTGGTTTGTAACCGACATCCTTCACCAGATCCTGCACATCCGCATAGGTATCCGGCACGTCACCCGGCTGGAGCGGCAATAGGTTCATTTCGGCCTTCTTACCCAGACAATCTTCCAGCACTTTGATGTAGTGCATCAATTCCACCGGTTCGTTGTTACCGATGTTATAGATTTTGAAGGGCGCATTACTGCTGGCGGTATCCGGTGCATCGCTGCTCCAATTGGGATTGGGTTCCGGAACCTTGTCCAATATGCGGACCACGCCTTCGACGATGTCATCAATGAACGTGAAGTCGCGGCGATGCTTGCCGTAATTGAACACATCAATGGGCTTACCGGCCAGGATATTCTTGGTGAACATGAACAGCGCCATGTCCGGACGACCCCAGGGCCCGTACACAGTAAAGAAGCGCAAGCCCGTGGTCGGGATACGGAACAAATGGCTGTAGGTATGCGCCATCAGCTCGTTGGCTTTTTTGCTGGCAGCGTACAGGCTGACGGGGTGATCTACGTTATGATGCACGGAAAAGGGCATCTTGGTATTGGCGCCATACACAGAACTGCTGGAGGCGTAAACGAGATGCTCGACGCCATTGTGCCGGCAACCTTCCAGGATGTTGACGAAACCGACGATGTTGGTATCGACGTAGGCGTGTGGATTTTCCAGCGAGTAGCGCACGCCGGCCTGGGCAGCCAGATTGACGACACGGTTCGGCCGGTATTTTTCAAATATGTTGGCAATCTCGGCACGGTTTTCCAGATCGACACGTACATCCGTGTAATTTTTGTGCGTGGTGTTACGCGCCAGTCGTGCCTTCTTGAGATTAACATCGTAATAATCATTGAGGTTGTCGATGCCGATAACCTCGTCGCCGCGCGCCAATAGACGCCCCGCCAGATTGGAACCGATAAATCCCGCCGAACCTGTAATCAATACCTTCATGGTGACCTCGTTTTTTAATACTCTGTCTGTGTACTTATAAACGCCCGTCAACCTGATCAGGCGGCAATATATATTTTACGTCGAATAGAATGGAATCCGGTTTACCTAAGGCGCGAATTTTTTCCGCTCCCATCGCCAGGAACTGATGGTGCGCAACCGCGAGGATGATCGCATCATAATGATCAGCTTTAGGCTCCTTGATGGGTGTCAGCCCGTATTCGTGTTGTGCTTCTTGTGTATCAACCCAAGGATCATAAACATCGACATTGGCATGATAGCCTTTCAATTCCTCGATGACATCGACCACGCGCGTGTTACGCAGATCCGGGCAGTTTTCCTTGAATGCCAGCCCCAGCACCAGCACATTGGCACCCGCAACATGGATGCGCTTGCGGGTCATGAGTTTCACCACCCGCTGCGCCACATGCGCGCCCATACTGTCGTTGATGCGGCGCCCGGCCAGGATTACCTCGGGGTGATAGCCGATTTCCTGTGCCTTATGCGTCAGATAATATGGATCGACGCCAATGCAATGCCCGCCGACCAAGCCAGGGCGGAAGGGCAGGAAATTCCACTTGGTACCGGCCGCTTTGAGTACATCTTCGGTATCTATCCCCAGTCGTTCGAATATCAGTGCCAGTTCGTTGATCAACGCGATGTTCACATCACGCTGGGTATTTTCGATGACCTTGGCAGCCTCGGCGACGCGGATACTGCTGGCCTTGTAAGTACCCGCCGTAATGACTTTACGATATAACGCATCGACAAAATCCGCGGCCTCCGGCGTTGAGCCTGAGGTGACCTTGAGAATGGAACTGACGCGGTGTTCTTTATCGCCCGGATTGATACGTTCGGGACTGTAGCCGACGAAGAAATCCTGATTGCATTTGAGGCCTGACTCACGCTCCATGATCGGTACGCAAACCTCTTCGGTCGCCCCCGGATAGACGGTCGATTCAAAAATTGCGACATCGCCCTTCTTCAGGATGCGACCGATGGTATGACTGGCGCTCTCGATTGGTCTCAGATCGGGACGCTTATAGCGATCGATCGGCGTGGGCACAGTGGCGATGTATACATTACAGCCGGCGATATCCGCCTCACGGTCCACGAAACTGAGCTGCTCCGCCTCGGCAAGTTCCTCTTTAGTGCACTCAAGCGTACTGTCACGACCGAAGCACAATTCTGCAACGCGCTCAGCCTTGATATCGAAACCTACCGTGGGAAAATGCTTACCGAATTCCACTGCCAGTGGCAGACCGACATACCCAAGTCCGATCACTGCAATTCTGGCATTTTCTAACGTCAACATTACTCAGATCCTTTACTGCGGCATAGTTGTAGGGGCGTGCCGCCTCCCTGCCCGGCCAATTCCTCATGATGGCCCAAGATTGCCGCAAACGCGGCGTAGTGTAGCGTAGTGAAGTTCAACTGGGCGACCCGCCTTCCCCACCAGCCTGTATTTAGTGACGGACATATGTGCTGTCGTTGATTCGTTGCTCGCAGGCCTTATGATTCTACATCATGAGCACATCATGGATGCCCGGTTTAACCCCATGCTATCAAGATGTTAACCCCATGTTAGACAGCCGCGCACCACACCAGAGCATCGATTTAAACGTTTGAGTTATCAGGGAGTTGGGAGTAGCATCCGGCCGATACTAAGTGATTAGTGATTCTTATTCGTTTCTAGGGATGGCGCGGCGGTGGACTCTAAAGACTATTACACCCCCAACGAAGTCGCACAGCTTTTCATGGTTTCTCCGGTAACAGTCCGGCAGTGGGCTCAAAAAGGCCTGCTCAACGCCGCATTGACCGCTGGCGGGCATCGCCGATTCCTGCACCAGGAACTCATCCGCTTTGCTCATGAGCGCGGCCTCACGCTCAACTGGCCTGGGCAAGGAGAAATCAAAATTCTCATCGTCGAGGATGATGAGCAGGTCGCCGGCTTTCTATTCGAATTTCTGCAAGGCCGCCCCGGCATCGAGGCTGTCGATATCGCCGAGAGTGGTTTTGAGGCGGGCCGCAAAGTGCAGAGCTTCAATCCTAGCTTAGTATTGCTTGATCTGATGATGCCTGGCATGGATGGCTTCGCGGTCTGCCAAAATCTTAAGGCCGATCCTATGACGCGCAGTATCCGCGTATTGGCCATGACGGGTTATCCAACCGCCGACAATATTGAATGAATCATGGACGCAGGCGCGGAAGTCTGCCTGTCGAAACCCATTGATACGGTCCGTTTGATGGAGCTGCTTCGATTAACAGATCAGCCTGCCACGTCGCATAGTTAGGAAAAACCTGCTTAATCCGTCATTGCGAGGAGCGTAGTGGCGCGGTAATTTCTAAGGAACCTCTGATTAATTTGTCATTGCGAGTCGCGTAGCGACGCGGCAATCTCCAAGGTGTTGAATTGACGGTTGAGAGATTGCTTCGCTTCGCTCGCAATGACGGCTTCTGTGAATAAATCAGCGTGCCCTTATCTCAAACCTCGCCGTATTCCATTTTTTTCCACAAACATTGTCCGCTGCTCGCAGCGTCAATAGCCTCTAAACGCGCAGTGTGTGCAGCCAACTCAGTCGCATTGGCGTGATACACAGGTAGGTGCGGCCGATCCGCAGCCAGCCGTCGGATACCACTTATGGCTCCAGGCTGCGAATCGGTCGCCATACCCTCCAACGATAATTTGACCTGCCCGCCCGTCATGATCAGATAGACGTCGGCGAGAATCTCCGCATCCAATAACGCGCCGTGCAGTTCGCGCCGCGAATTATCAACGCTGTAACGCTTGCACAGCGCATCAAGACTGTTTTTCTGACCTGGATGTAACTTGCGTGCCAGGGTCAGCGTATCCAGGACAGCGCAATGATCTGTAATGACCCCATGCTTACCCTTGAGTAAGCGCAATTCGTTATTGATGAAACCAACATCGAACGGTGCGTTATGGATAATCAATTCAGCACCGCGCACAAAATCCAGAAAATCCTCCACCACATCCGCAAAACGCGGCTTGTCGGCGAGGAAATCATTGGTAATGCCATGTACTTCCACCGCACCGTCATCGATAGCGCGATCGGGCTGCAAGTATTGATGATAGTGGCGACCGGTGTGACGGCGGCTGTCTAGTTCTACGCAACCGATTTCAATAATGCGGTGCCCTTCGGCCGGCACTAGGCCGGTGGTTTCTGTATCGAGTACGATCTGGCGCATATTATCGGTACCTTCGCTGGGAACCTCTGATTTCTGACTGAAGCGGCATCATGCCTTCATCAATAGTTCATCAATGGCACGGTTGGCCAATTGATCCGCACGTTCATTTTCCGGGTGCCCGGTGTGCCCGCGCACCCAATGCCACTCAATCTGATGCTGAGCGGCCAGACGGTCAAGCTCCTGCCAGAGATCGACATTCTTCACCGGCTGTTTAGAGGCTGTCTTCCAGTTTTTGCGTTTCCAACCAGCCAACCATTCGGTAATACCTTGCAGCACATATTTGGAATCGGTGGTCACGCTGACCTGACAGGGACGTTTGAGTGATGCCAGCGCGCTGATGGCGGCCATGAGCTCCATGCGATTATTGGTGGTCATCGATTCAGCACCATAGAGTTCCTTCTCGGTGCCGTTGAAGCGTAGCAGTGCTCCCCATCCGCCGGGGCCTGGATTGCCGCGACAGGCGCCGTCAGTAAAGATTTCCACTGCTTGTTCACTACTCATGCTTGGTCCTGTGATGATGGCGTCGGGTCGGTTCGATCAACCCGCCGGAGAGAAGTGCGCGACGCGGACGCCAGCGCGGACGAATTGGCGTCATACCCACAACCCGCTTGCGAGCCAGGAGTTGATAACCGGCTGCGGGGATCGGCCAGCCACGCGCCCCGAGTTGATCCAATATCTGTAACCGGTGAGGAACCGCCAAGCTCGGTATCGGTGGGCGCAACAGCAACGGCCGACAAGTAAGAGTGTCGAACCCCAGTAGCGCGAGCCAATCGCGCACCCGGGTCTGACTGATGAAGCGACCGGTCCAGGGCATACGGCGTCGCCAGCCGTATAACAATCGCCACAGTCCCCACAGGCCGTAGGGGTTGAAGCCCTGGATCAACACGTGACCCTCCGGTATCAAACAACGATCGACCTCACGCAGAACCTCATGCGGCTGGCTGACGAATTCCAAGGTATGCGGCAAGATGATCGTGTCCAAGCTGTCCGTTGTGACCGGCAAGGCCTCGGGCGTACCCACCAGGCTGGCCGCAGAATCCCCACCCGCCCAGACCTGCGGCATAACTAACCGGTGGGGGATACGGCAGGCATCCAGTGGCGAACCCTGCCAGGGGGGAGCTACCAAGAGCAGATGAAACCCAAATAGCGTATCCAGGGCATCACGAACTGCTGATAATTCTGATAGTTCCAGCGATTGACCCAGTGGCGTCTCATACCAGACGCGTAACCGCGTCAAGCTACCGGCATCCAAATTCGTGGTCTTGGGACTATGCTTTTCCATTGACCGGCATCATACCCGATGTCCAGGAGACCAGTCAGGCTACCAAAATTGCCAACTGGTCGGTTGACCCCTGGCACCCAGGCTGTCAGCATTCACCCCCACACTCCACGGGTATCCAGACATGTTGATCGAGGCTGTTCAGACCAGCCTGCGTCATGGTTTATTGGTGCTGATTTCGGCTGTCATCATAGGCTGCAGCCAACCCACAGTCCGCCCCTTCACGACGCAGTCATTCGCCGAGCCGGCCACGGCGGTGCACGACTATCGACATATCTTCGGAGAAGATGCAGATATTCCGTCCGACTACTCGGCAAGTAGAGAACCCGCCGATAGTCCGGATTTTCAAGCAGAAGAACCTAGTAGTGATATTCCCGTTTCCGCCTGGGACCGAATGCGTGACAATTTCCAGCTCCCTGAAACAGCCCACGCCCGCCTGGACAGCCAGATCGTCTGGTATCAGCACAACGCAAGATCACTGCGACAGGCCTTCGACCGCGCCGATCCCTATATAGGGTGGATACTCGATCAACTCGAGGCCCAGGATATGCCAGCAGAACTGGCCTTACTGCCGGTGATCGAAAGCGGCTATCAGCCATTTGCTTACTCGCCAAGCCAGGCGGCCGGCCTGTGGCAGTTCATGCCCACGACGGGTGACCGCTTCGGCCTCAAGCAGAATTGGTGGTACGACGGCCGCCGCGACGTGATTGACTCCACCCAGGCCGCATTGGACTACATGGGTTATTTGCATGAGCGATTCGATGGCGATTGGCTGCTTGCCCTGGCGGCCTACAATGCCGGCGAAGGACGTGTTGACCAGGCAATACGCCAGAACCGTGACCAAGGCAAACCGGTCGATTTCTGGAGCCTCGATCTGCCCAGCCAGACCATGGTTTATGTACCCAAGCTGCTTGCGCTACGCGACATCATCGCGACACCGGGACACTACAACATCAAACTACCCGACGTGAGTGCCGAGGCACAGATCGCCTTAGTGGAAACACCCGGTCAGATCGATCTTGGTTTGGCGGCCAAACTGGCCGGCATCCCGGTCGAGGATGTCTATCGACTTAATCCAGGTTTCAATCGCTGGGCAACCGATCCCGCAGGGCCACATCGCTTAGTCATTCCCGCGGACGTCGCCGACAGTTTCGCAGCCCATATTGCCGACCTACCCGCAGACCAACATGTTGCCTGGGAACGCCACAAGGTTACCCGTGGCGAAACCCTCGCCCATATTGCCAAACGCTATGACACCAGTGTCGCACTGCTACGCAAGGCCAACAGACTTACAGGCCAAAGCATTAAAGCTGGAAACAATCTGCTAATCCCAGTTGCTGTGGAAGAACTGTCTACCTACAGCCTCAGCAAACTGCAGCGCCAGGAAAAGCAGCTGCAATCCAAAAGCGGATCAAAAACCTACGTAGTACGTAGCGGTGACACGCTCTGGAACATCTCGAAACGCTACAACCTGACTACGTCGCAGCTAGCGAAACTTAACGGCATGTCGACCCGCGACAAACTACAGCCAGGCAAAAAATTATTGGTCGGCAAAAATGCAACACCGACGATTGCAGCAGTTTCAACCCCAACGGCGTTGCATCAGCAAACTGTGCATTACACAGTACGCAGCGGCGACTCGTTGCTGCAGATCTCACGACGCTATCGAGTTGCCGTCAATGATCTGTGTAAATGGAACAATTTGAAGGCCGCCGATTACATCAAGCCCGGTCAGACACTCAAAATGCAGGTCGATGTCACGCGCCAAGCCAGCGACAGCTGAACACATCAGCTTTCGTCAATCTCGTCCACATCCACCTGCCCGGTAAAGCGTCGTCGAATGTGTGACCAGGACACGCCCGTGGTCAATACACCGCAGAGCACCAGCAGAATGATATAACTGATGGCGCGTATGCTATCGGCCGGTACCCAACCCCAATCTACGGTCAGCCAAATCAGCGTGCCGAAAAACGCCAGCGCCAAAAACAAGCCAAAGGCCCCCAGGGCATTTACGGTCGCACGCAGATAAACCGTCCAGCCGATCAGCAACACTACGCCGGCAAAGATCTTCAGTGGGTCGAGACTCAACGGCGCCTGAGTCACCCAGTGATAATAGGAATAACCATCTGGATTGTACGTCGCGAACACCAACACGATTGCCGCCAGCAACCGCAGCAATACCCCCACCCAAGTCAAACCCCGCTCTGCCATAGTCCCTCCTGCCTAATTTCAGTTTCACCGCAATTGTAACCGCAGTTGGCCTGCATACCGGCGGCGTTAGCGGCTAATCGAGTATTATTGAAAATTACATGATGGCATGACATAGATAGGCTCGACTTGAGAACTTCGCCACCCTCTCCCCAACCCTCTCCCGCCCCGGCGG
>JBGSOE010000058.1:0-3075 GCA_041739295.1 Thiohalobacterales bacterium
GGGCGTGAGTGAATGGTGAGTATAGAACGATCTGCGGAGAACACCTGCAAGAAACAGCCCTCTTCAAATCAAATAGTACGCTATGGATTATAGACGCACAATCCTATCCAGACAATCCACGAGTTTTCCCTTGACGCTGTGACACCACACTGGTACACTTCCACTATAACGATATGGCCCTATCGTCTAGCGGTCTAGGACGTCACCCTTTCAAGGTGAAGACATGGGTTCGAGTCCCATTAGGGTCACTTAACGAGAGTAAACTCGAACATTGACCAGCCATCGTGCTGGTCTTTGTTTTTCCCTCAAAACCGCTACCTTTCCGCACGCGATCTGTCACTTGTTTCAGATACCCGAACGGTGGCAGCAATTCCATCCGCCGTATGGTTCCCTTCGGGCAAACAACCACCCGATAGACCATTTCATGCAGCAGCTTCTTCTGACTGCTGCGTTCCAGCTTGTTATACAGTATACCCACTTTTGCAATGACCGTGAGTGCTGCGTCTAAATTTGCGATATGGACATCATTGTGTGCCTGCAACGACTCCAGCGCATGACGCAAGGTACGTCGCCGATCCTGCCATTCCGACCACAGATTTTCCCAGACCCGATCTGTGATTTTGCCAATGGTGTACAGTCGCAGCGCCCGCGCCTCTTCTTCATCAATATCCTTCAATTTTCGTTCCAGGTCGGCACGCTGGTCGGGACGCATTCTCCCCAGTTTGTCCGCAATCTCATCATTGTAGCTATTCCGAATGAGTGGAATTAGATCAGGATCAACCTGTATCTTCATCAGTTCACAGGGTAGTTGTTCATCCACTGTTCGGCACAGGATATTGACGCCACTGCTTTCGATGCAGTAGTAGGATGTGCCTCCACCTGAACGTCCAGCATTGGGGGTCGATCCGGTCAAGCGCAAAACCCTACCATCGTCCAACTCAACATAGACCAAACCGCGCAGCAGATAATCATGAACCTTGCCGCCACTTTTGCGGTGTTTCTGACGTGCCGCAAGAATGGCAAGACCTTGTTCAAATTCCTCCGTGGTCACCAGTGGTTTCCACTGCCCCTGCACAGTTTTCGGGGGGATGTTAGCTTTCTCACTGACGACCCAACCGGCATAGAACCAGTTATTCAAGATGCGCGACAGTCCATTGGCTGCTTCTTTGCGCCTCCCACGCGCATTGACTGTTACAAAGGGGCGACCACTCCGAAAACGATAGCCGCGAGCATGAAGCTCCTCACAAATTTCGGCGAGGGTGTACTGGTCGGTCAGCAGTAAATCCCAGGCGGTGCGCCACACTTTGAACTGTTCCGGGTCTGGCTCAATCCAGCGGTTATAACGCCCGGCACGGGTCTTGTCGATTTGTTCCGTCTTTTCTTCACAGTTGAGATACCCATCCGGCGCTTTGCCAACAAAACCACCCGTCCGCAGTTTGGCGTGCAATCCACCGGTAACACGCTGACCGAGCTTAATGGACTCACGCCGTGCGAGTGTAAAAGACAGGCTGACCAGAATACGGTCATCCGGGTCAATCGGATCGAGGTCAGGATAGTCAGCGAACCGTACTGCAATGCCCAGCCCATGCAGTGCATCAAGCGCTACCAGTGCCTCGGCATCGTTGCGCCCAAAACGCTCAGCGTTCTCGACGGCAACATGCGAGAAGCAGCCTGCACGCGCATCCTCTAACATACGCTGGTATCCCGGTCGATTATCCGCATAGCGACCACTCAGGTTGTCAATATATTCATTGAAGACCGGCAGGTCGGTACGCTCAAATAATGACCGCTCAATCGCATGACGCTGGCGGCGCTGGGAATTCTCTGGATTCTGGGCATCTTCGCTGCTGGTTCGCAGATAGACTGCCCAACCCGGTTTAGGCGGCAACCGCTTACTGTTTCGACGACTCATAAGACCCTATCATCATGACTTTGCCTGAGCTTACACCAAAATGTTATGGCTGTGTTTTTTGCGTCTGAATGACACTCACAGCCGTTTGATTTGACGGCGGTTTCGTGGCGGTTTCGTCCACTGTATTGTCCTGACTTTTTACCAGGATTTCTGCAACTCGGATTACACGCAGCAGCATATCCTCTGGCTTTTGTGGTTTTGTGACTTTAGAGGGCATGGGGCTGCTCCTCCAAAACCGATTGTTTTTCGTTCAGCGCATTCGCAATCCAGGCATAGAGGTCACCGCCTTGCAGGTAGAATTCGGTGACATCCTTACCAGCAGGAAGTTCAACAGTGCGAAAGCGTGGCGAGAGGGAGAGCAGGCGCTTTGCACCTTTTTCACCTGCCGCATCGCGGTCATAGGCGACGAGGACGGTATGGCAGTGGGTGAGTTCCGCGTACCAGCGCGAACTGAGGATGGCGGTGGCGCTGCTCAAGGTCACACTCGCTGCCAGATTACCCGCTTCCTGCTGCACCAACAGTGTGTCAAACTCGCCTTCGCAGAATAAAGCGATTTCCCGATTTGCTAACCGATCAGCGCCGTACAAGCCGTTGACGTTGCCGCCTTTGATCTGCTGGTACTTCGGTGTGCCATAGGCACGGCGGACTTTGACTGCCCAGAGCGCATCCGCCGCAAACCAGGGGATCGTGATCCCGCAGGGGACATCCATCCCTTCCATCACCCGCCAACTGCGGAAATCCCCCGGCACATACCCCAACCGGGCAGCGCGAATGGTGCGGGTGGTCAAGCCTCGTCCAGTGAGATAGTTTAAAGCAGGTTCGCCGACTTCTGACCAGAGGAGTTCCTCTGCCTGACTGACGATGCGTTCCGCCCGATGCTGCCAGTCCCATTCCGGTGGTTCGGAAGGCGATTTCAGACACTTGCGCTCGACAGGGACAACATCCTCCATCCGCTCGCCCAATACCCGCAGGGCCTCGACAAAACTCAGGCGGCGGTAGTTGGTGAGCCAATCCAGGGCATCACCGCTGGTATCGCAGGCTCCAAAGCAGCGGTAGCCATTGGCCCAGACCGCCAGACTAAAGCCTTTGTGCTCGTGATGAAACGGGCATTTCCATAAGTAAGCACGTCCGCCGCGCAAAGGGGCAGGTCCCAAATCCTGCTC
>JBGSOE010000116.1:0-8640 GCA_041739295.1 Thiohalobacterales bacterium
CCGATCTTCTCCCGCCGGGGCGGGAGAGGGTTGGGGAGAGGGTGGCGAAGTTCTCAAGTCGAGCATAGCTATGTCATGCCATCATGTAATGCTTAATAATTAGGGATCCTTTGATTAATTTGATCAAGCGAGCAGATGCAAGGCGCGGACGGGCGAAAAAACGGAGTTTACACGGCGTAAATGAGTATTTTGAGTCCGGCTGCAACGCGGCAGATGCCGCTTCAGCGAATTAATCAGAGGTTCCTTAGATGATTTCAGGCAGTACGCAAGAACGACTTCATTCACCCCAGAAACCACATCTATTATCTTTGCCGGTCATTCAGCGGCCTTAACGCTTGGTCTCGGCTCGGCGTAAAGGCTGTATCTGCCAGCGCGTCAGCGAACGCCATACCCACTCGAGCGGTCCGAATTGGTAATGCTCAAGCCACCACCAGCTCCAAGCAATTTGCAGCGCCCAAATTGCCAGCACAACGTAGTACAGCTGGTGCCGCTCGAATTGATCGAAGAGTGCAAGCCCGGCGCCTGTGAACACGAACATGCAGATCACGCTTTGCGTGATGTAGTTGGTTAGCGCCATCTGGCCGATGCGCGCGAGTACCCGCAGCGTGCGACGCAACACGCCCGCCTTGACGAGCAACATGAAGAACGCAACGTGGCCAAGCGTCAACGGGATGCGTCCCGCGTCATATGTGATGTTCGATACAATCATCATCGAGTGCACGGCGAAGCCCTCGCGCAGCTGGTAGGCAACCTCCAGCGCGTTGATGAGGAGACCGATGCCCCACCCTACTACGAGCATTATCCAGTACTTGCCAGCCGACCACTCGGCCGTGAATTCCCCGGACTTTAGTAACGCCATGCCCAGCAGCATCATGCCGAGGCATTCCCACAGTCCCTGTGCATAAAGGTATTCGGTTTCTATAAACCAGGCGGAGTCGAAATTCTCATCGAAGGCTGAAGCATAGCTGGCGCGCGTCATCTCGACCGCCTCGGCCTGGGCCTCCGGCGTGGGCTTTTCCTCGGCTAGCCAGTCCTCGAAATATTTTATCGACTCGCGTTGATCCTGAGAGAGTTTCTTGCCCGTCGCTTGCAGCAGATGGGCTTCCTCCACTTCGACCTGCAGTGCGTGGAAATCCGTGTAGGTACGGACTCCGTTTATGGTCTGGATGCACAGTAGCGGCACTGCGAACAGGAGGAGCTTCCGCACCGGCAAGTTGCGGAACACGAACAGGAACAGTCCAGTGACCCCGTACCTGAACAGGATATCGCCGCTCCAAAGCAGCAGGTATGCATTTATGATCCCGAAGACCATCAGCCAGATCGTGCGGCGGTAGTACAGGTCGGCGATAGCCAGGCCCAAACCCGCGCGCTCGAGCCGGCTCGTGTAGAGTACGACGCCCGCCCCGAACAACAGCGTGAAGATGCCGCGAAAGGCTCCCTCGACGAACATCGAAGTCGCAATCCAGGCATACAGGTTGGCTCCCTCGGCGCCGCCAGCGTTGGTAGGATCAAAATAGGCGTTGGGTAGGCCGAACGCCAGTATATTCATCAACAGAATTCCCAGCACACCAACCCCGCGCAGAGTGTCGAGCGCCAGGATCCGTTCGCTCTGGCCGGTCGGGGATATTGCCGTGACCTCCGTGGAGTGCTGGCTGTCAGGAGTTTTCACTGGGTGCTCGACGTCAGGCCCATGGCGACGAATAATCTCGCGATCAGCGCGGGCCGTAGGACGCTTAAGTTCATGGTGGAGTAATTTATTTGATAACGCCGCGTCGCGCGTAGTATATGGAGAGGATAAACGCCCACTTCCGCAACGGTCAATGGGATGTTCACGATCGATGGTAGGGCATCAGGTTGCGGTGCTGGGTTAACCAGGGCAATTACCCAACATCGCCGCAGGCGCAGTCAAGGATGCTCTTACTCACTTCCAAAAATATATTTTCCCGACTTTCTATTTATAGCAGTCGCGGCGCAACACTCACGAAAGGGACAACTATCCTCCAAAGCGGCCGTTATGTAATAAAAACATCAGTCGCTGCTTCCGACCGAACTCGGTCCCACAGCAAATGCCTATTTCGTGATCACACAACGCCCGCTCTGTGTCAGAAGCAGTCGTTAACGTTTGAGTTAAATTGCGGCGCGGCTTTTTGCGCCGTCAATTTTGAACGATTGACGAGACATGGAGAGGCGAAGCCGAAGTCGAGGGGGCCCCGGTAGTCGCGGGGCTGTCGGGCGAAGCAGCCAGCCCTTTAGCGCCGTCTAGTCACTGTGGCGTTTTCCAGCCGCAGGACGAACCGGGGCAAAAGGAATTAACTGTCGCGCAACCCGAAGGTGCAAGGGCTGACTGGGATGTCCCGTTGCACTTACTGAGGGGCGCGACACTCTTGCGTATTTTCAGTAGATCACTCAAAGCGGTCAGTGTATGCACCAGTCGTGCGTCTGCAAACACCGCCGCTGAGTGTGATGGTGCCCAGCAAACATTTCTCCAGACTAGTGCGAGACCGAACCTGGCAATTGCTACCGAATCAGCAAATAAAGCGCTGGTTATCAACGCTAAGGGACTTGTGCTTGCGCCGCTTCCAGACTGTGGCACAAGCGTTGCAATGCCACTGTCGTGGACTAAAAAGGTTCATAAAACGCCGGACGGAGCGACTCTGGCCCGGGCGCTCGATTGATTCTCCCATCACTTGCATATGAGGAGCAGTACGATGAATCAGCTGATGATCAAAGATTTGCCGATGAACGAAGAACTGACCCGCGAGGCGCTTGCGCGCGTGGCGGGAGGCTTTTGGGGAATCTCATTCCCTTCCTGGACCACGCTTGGAACTATCGTTGGTGGCCCTGTAATAGGCACGAGGATAGGAGGTCAAGGTACAGCCGAGGACGGAGCTTGAACTCCCTGAAGTACGCTGTCAGAGAGTTAAGTATTATCGCCAACTGGAAGGGTCGGCCATGGCGGCCTGACTCAAACAAACGGGTCTCCGGAATTCCCGGGGCGGTTCAGCATCCATCTTGGCCGTAGATTGAACCCGAAGAAGAAGCAAGCCGCTGGATAACATGCGGGACTTTTGCGGGACCTGTTGAGCATCGTGATGCACGGTCCTGCAATTCTTGCAACGTGCGCCCCGAATTAGATCAGTAAAAACAAATTGTTATGAGCGACCAAGCGGTATGGGGTGCAGGTGGTCGGAGGTTCAAACCCTCTCGCCCCGACCAATTATTCAAAGACTTAGAAAGACTTTTAGAATAATTCCTGTCTAATATTTCCGTTTTGTCTAATAAAGTGGCTTTACTGTGTTCACTTCACGGCTCTTTCATATAGATTTCCGTCGTCTCCACGGAGGCATGATTACCAAGCGCTTGGGCGTAATCTGATCCGGCTATGCGCTTGGCATCGGTCAGAGCCTTGGCCCGAATATCATGGAAATGGAGATCGCTAAGACCTACCTTGTTCTTCAATCGTCGCCACGCTGAATTGAATCCGCTGGTCGAATGTGGTGTGCCATCTCGGGTAGCAAATAGGTACATACTTGATGCGCGTCTACGCAATTTCTTGGAACGTCTCAGTACATCCAGTAGCCTAGGCGTATAGCTGAATATCATAGCTTGTCCGGTACTATCTTGCGTCTTTGTGGGCAAGACGTGTAACCCATCGGTTTGTAGATCATTCAATTGACGAGACATGGAGAGGCGAAGCCGAAGTCGAGGAGCCCCCGGTAGTCGCGGGGCTGTCGGGCGAAGCAGCCAGCCCTTTAGCGACGTCAAGTCACTGTGGCGCTTTTCAGCCGCAGGACGAACCGGGGCAAAAGGAATTAACTGTCGTGCAACCCGAAGGTGCAAGGGCTGACTGGGATGTCCCGTTGCACTTACTGAGGGGCGCGACACTCTTGCCCGTTTAGTCAAACGAAGAAAATCAGGGCCCGGTTAGTTTAATCGTAATAGCCAGTTGTCGCGGAAATCAGTATCTACAGAACACTGATAAACCTGGGTCCTGGATGTCTGAAATGGAGATAAAAGCGGACACTCAAGTGAGCAATTGGACAGTCACGGGCGATTTCCGCTAATCGCCGTACTGAGTCACACGACCATCAAATTTCAGTGTCCGCTTATGATTTCGAGATTGCCGCGTCGCTACGCTCGGCGGTTACCTACTTCACGCCGACCACGGACATTTTTATAACCATCATGCTCATCACAATGGACCAAAGCCAACATTCAACTGGCCATAAAAAAGCCCGCTTACGCGAGCTTTTTTCAACTAGGCGTTCTTATATATCTCCGCCCCCTGCTTCACGAACTCCACCGCTTTTTCCTGCATACCTTTCTGCAACGCCGCCTCTTCCGTAATACCTTGCTTGGCGGCGTAGTCGCGGACATCCTGGGTGATTTTCATGGAACAGAAGTTGGGACCACACATGGAACAGAAGTGCGCGACCTTGTGCGCGTCCTTGGGCATGGTCTCGTCATGCATGCCGCGCGCCTTTTCGGGATCCAACCCTAAGTTGAACTGATCCTCCCAGCGGAATTCGAAGCGCGCCTTGCTCAAGGCATTATCGCGCAGTTGCGCGCCAGGATGTCCCTTGGCGAGATCGGCCGCATGCGCGGCGATCTTGTAGGTGATAATGCCGTCACGCACATCTTGTTTGTTGGGCAGACCTAGGTGCTCTTTCGGTGTCACGTAACAGAGCATCGCCGTGCCATACCAACCGATCTGCGCGGCGCCGATACCGGAGGTGATGTGGTCGTAGCCCGGCGCGATATCGGTGACCAAGGGGCCGAGGGTGTATAACGGCGCCTCGAAACAGTCGGTGAGCTCCTTGTCCATGTTCTCTTTGATGAGCTGCATGGGCACGTGGCCGGGCCCTTCAATCATTACTTGCACATCGTGCTTCCAGGCGATCTTGGTGAGTTCGCCCAGGGTTTCCAGTTCACCGAACTGCGCGGCATCGTTGGCATCCGCCAGACAGCCGGGACGCAGACCATCGCCCAAACTAAAGCTCACGTCATAAGCCTTCATGATGTCGCAGATGTCTTCGAAATGCGTATAGAGGAAATTCTCTTGGTGATGTGCAAGACACCACTTGGCCATGATCGAACCACCGCGTGAAACAATGCCAGTGAGACGATGTGCGGTGAGCGGCACATATTGCAAACGTACACCGGCGTGAATAGTGAAATAGTCCACGCCCTGCTCGGCTTGCTCGATCAATGTGTCGCGGAACATCTCCCAGGTCAGATCTTCGGCCTTGCCGTCGACCTTTTCCAAGGCCTGATAAATCGGCACGGTGCCGATGGGCATGGGTGCGTTACGCAATATCCATTCGCGTGTTTCATGAATGTTCTTGCCGGTAGACAGATCCATCAGGGTGTCGCCGCCCCAGCGCGCCGACCAGACCATCTTCTCGACCTCTTCTTCAATGGATGAAGACACGGCCGAGTTACCGATGTTGGTGTTGATCTTCACCAGGAAGTTGCGGCCGATGATCATCGGCTCCAGTTCCGGGTGATTGATGTTGGCGGGGATGATGGCGCGACCGCGGGCGATCTCATCGCGCACGAATTCGGCGGTGATCTCATTGGGAATATTCGCGCCGAAGTTCTGACCGGGATGCTGGCGTAGCAGCTTGGTGTAGCGCGGGTCTTTGCGCAGCTCATTCAGGCGCATGGTCTCGCGGATGGCGACATATTCCATCTCGGGGGTAATGATGCCTTTTCGGGCATAATGCATCTGGCTAACGTTCATGCCCGCTTTCGCGCGACGTGGTTTACGCAGATGTTCGAAACGCAGATGCGCCAGCTTAGGATCGCTGTGACGGGCGATGCCAAACTCGGAGCTGGGACCGGCGAGCTGCTCGGTGTCATTGCGTTCCAGAATCCAGTTCTGGCGCAGCGCATCCAACCCTTTCAGTAGGTCAATATGCGCGGTCGGGTCAGTGTAGGGACCGGAAGTGTCATAGATCGTGACCGGCGGATTATATTCCGGTGTGTCATTGGTGTGAGTCGTAGACTGTTCGACCTCACGCATGCCGACACGGATATCCGGGCGCGAACCCTGCACATAGATTTTCTTGGAGTTGCTAAAAGGACGCGTGACTTCTTCGGACAGCTGCGCGGTCTTGCGGATAAACTCTTCAGGTATCGCACTCATAGTCCTGCCCCCTGCCCCGGTTGCGGGACGGTAAAGAAAATAGGCGGGGAAGGCTGGTGGCTGGACAGGCTTCCCTGCGCTGGTATGACCCAAGTTCAGGTTCGAAGGGTGTAACTCTCAGCCCCTGGGTCAAGTCGTTGAAGCGGCGTCTGCTGCGTTGCACCCGTGCTCAAAATGCTCATGTACAATCTGTACATTCCGCTTTTTCGCCCGGCTGCGCCTTGCATCCGCTCACTTGATCGACTTGACCGCGTAGTGTGGTGGGGCACCCCTAGCCGATGCGGCAAAGGTAAAGGAAGGCCTAGACCAATGCAAGCCAATACGGCTGTTACATAGAACAGAAGCCTTTGATCGGCTGAGGGATTCGCCCGTCTGACGCAGTCTGATACGGACTTGCCCGGACTCGGTAAACTTCGTACTCTAACCAGCGATCGCCACGCGCCTTGCCCCAGGCCCGGACATAATCCAAATAAGATGAGACTGTTGGCCCCACCAAAGGCTGATGGCAGAGGAAGTAGACGATGACAGGCACGGCCACAGCAGTCGATTTCGAACAAGCGCGTTTCAATATGATTGAGCAGCAGATTCGCCCTTGGGAGGTGCTGGATCAACGCGTGCTGGACGTCATCGCCGCGACACCACGCGAGGCCTTTGTCCCTGAGAAATACCAGACCACACTGGCGTTCTCCGACATCAGCATCCCGCTTGAACATGACCAGTATATGTTACCGCCTAAATTGGAGGGCCGGTTGCTGCAATCACTGGCTCTGCGTCCCACCGACACAGTATTAGAGGTCGGTACCGGCAGCGGCTACCTCACCGCTTGTCTGGCACGACTCGCCGCGCGCGTCCTCAGTGTGGACATTTTCGCCGACTTCAAAAATTCCACCGAGCGTAAGCTTGCGGCACAGGGCATTAATAATGTCGACCTGAAGACCGAGGATGTCGCCGCCGGCTGGAAGGCCGAGGAACAGTTCGATGCCGTCGTCGTCACGGGCTCCCTGCCGGTACTACACGAAGGCTTCCACCGCAGCCTGACCATGGGCGGACGCCTACTCGTCATCGTCGGCAAGCCGCCGATCATGGAGACACTGCTCATTACCCGTGTCGGCCCCGATCAATGGGCGCAAGAAAGTCTCTTTGATACAGCTATCCCGCCCTTGCTGAATGCACCGGAGCCGATGCCGTTTCGGTTCTAAACATGCGTCAGATGTCCGCACACGAACTTAAACATCATCTGGACAAGACGGCCCGTCCACCGCTGTTACTGGATGTGCGTGAACCTTGGGAATACCAGCACTGTCGCATTGAGGGCGCGCAACTCATGCCGATGGGCAATGTGCGCAGCGAGGCACACGAACTCGATCCCAATCGCGAAACCGTGGTGATCTGTCATCATGGCATCCGCAGTTTTTCCGTGGCGCGCTTCCTGGAAAATGAACTTGGCTTTACCAATGTGGTCAACCTCACCGGTGGTGTCGCTGCCTGGGCGCGTGAGGTCGAACCTGACATGCCGACGTATTGACTTGTACCCTGCCGGCAGATGCCCTCGGGCACGAACTTTCTAACTGTGTTTGATGAACATCAATCGACTGCTTGTAACGCCATACGCATACACATCTTTATGTAGTGCTGGTGTAGACTGGTAGCAGAATTTTTTAGGCGCGCCGTTGGCACAATGTCGCCAGAATAACCTACGGACGGAAACCTTCATGAAGATGTCCCGGATACCATTCCTCGTGGCAGTACTCGCCCTGAATGGCATGATCGATACGGCCCAAGCCGATTCGCTATACCAGATTTATCAGCTCGCACAGGTCCGCGACCCGACATTGCGCGCAGCGGCCGCCGCACGCGACGCCGCGCTGGAAGTGAAGCCGCAAAGCCTCTCCGGCGTGTTGCCGATCGTCGGGATGGGCGGCGATTACTCGCGCAACAGTTATGACGAGCGCAATCCGGCGCCGGGCATAACCGACCCCGTCTACTCCACCAACCAGACCTACAGTCTGAACCTGACGCAACCCGTGTTCCGCTGGGACCGTTGGATAGCACTGGAACAGGCGGACAGCTACGTCACCCAGGCCCAGGCCAGATACGGCACTGCCGAACAGGAACTCATGGTGCGCACCGCCGAGCGCTATTTCGCCGTATTGGCCGCGCAGGATGCCTTGCGCCTGGCGGTCAAGGAAAAGGAATCCTTTGGCCGCCAGTTGGAGCAGGCGCAGCAGCGTTTCGAAGTCGGGTTATCGGCAATCACCGACATGCAGGAGGCACAGGCGAGCTACGATTCGGCGATCGCAATCGAAATCCGCGCCCAGGACCTGCTCGAATCGACCCGCGAGCAGCTGCGCGAGATCATCGGCGAGCAGCGCGAGAATCTCGATCCGGTGCTCGACAGCGGTTTCAAACTGGTCGCACCCGAACCGCAGGATCAGCAGAGCTGGGTCGACACCGCGCTGCAACAGAACCCCAGCCTCGCCGCCGCCCGCGCC
>JBGSOE010000140.1:0-2161 GCA_041739295.1 Thiohalobacterales bacterium
CTAACCAAGCACATTTTCCGGAAATACTATGGCCAATATTCACTTCATCGGCGGCGAAAAAGGCGGTGTCGGCAAATCGCTGGTTGCCCGCATCCTGGCACAATATCTGATTGATCACGAACGCCCGTTTTTAGGCTTTGATACCGACAAATCACACGGTGCACTGATGCGTTTTTATGCCGGTTATGCTTCGCCAGTTGTGGTGGACCGGTACGAAAGCCTCGATGTCATTGTCGAAGCCGCTGCTGCCGAACCCCATCGCAACATCCTGGTCGATATGGCTGCACAAACACAGGATGCACTGACGCAATGGATGGATGATTCCTCGCTGATCGAACTATCGAGCGAGATGGGGCTGGGGCTGACTTATTGGCATGTGATGGATTCAGGTCGCGACTCGGTTGATTTGCTGAAAAAACTGCTGGACCGGTTTGGCTCGCGCCTCAATTATGTGCTGGTGCAGAACCATATCCGTGGCGATAACTTCGATATTCTCGAAACATCGGGTCAAAAAAGACGGGCGCTGGAATTGCACGCCCGCATCATCAACATCAAGCGGCTGCACGAAGCGTCTATGATTAAAATCGATAGCCACAGCAGCAGCTTCTGGTCCGCCACACAAAGCACAGATGAGCACGCGCTTGGCATACTCGAGCGGCAACGCGTCAAGATGTGGCTGAAAAACGCCTACAGCGAAATCGACACGCTGCACTTTTGATCAGAGGTTCCCTAACCTTGCACTAGAGTGGTGGTGAGTAGTGTTGCGATTGAACCGCTAGTCAACTGACCCATTAATCTATAAACCGCATTTGCCACCGAATCACACGGAAAAACCCGGACCAGATCATCAGCTTCACGCCGGCACCGCCATTACCCGCAGGGTGGTGAATAGTCGCTCCAGGAAGGCACTGTGTTTCAGTGTCTTCCGTGTGTTTCCGTGGCTGAAATGATTTTTTTAGGATTACTATTCTTCTGGTTGCAAGAACGCCGCTGCCATTGTGTATCTCCAGGCAGATACGCATTTCCTGGATGGCAATAGGCGCTTGTTATAAGACATAATATAAGTCAACTCGCTGTAACGTCATGCCCAAGACCATGAAGGCGCACAAGCACATTTTCCTGGCATGCGAGGGTGGGCCATTCCTGTTTTCATCAGAGCTGAAAGGAGTCAGAGTCATGGGAAAACGCAACATCAGATCGGTGCTGTCAATGCTGTCGGTTACCGTGGGTCTGCTGGCGGGTAATGCCTGGGCGGTGGAGACTCCGCTCGATGTGAAAATGGGTGAGCGGGGACAGTATGTTGCTAAGGTGTCCGGATGCAATGATTGCCACACGCCGGGCTATTTGCAATCGGATGGCAATGTTCCGGTGCAGCACTGGTTGAGCGGTGATGGATTCGGCTGGCGCGGTCCCTGGGGGACGACCTACGCATCTAATCTACGGCTATTCGTGAAAGATATGAGTGAAGACGAGTGGGTGCATGCGGCCAAGACCATGAAGCGTAGACCGCCGATGCCTTGGTTTAATCTAAATGCGATGCAGACGGGTGATCTGCGCGCATTGTATCAATTCATCAAATCTCTCGGTGAACCCGGCATGCCCGCGCCTGCCTATGTACCACCGGGTCAGGAACCCAGCACGCCCTATGCTCTATTTCCATCGCCGCCAACACCACAAGTGCCTCAGGCGCCAAAAGCATTTGGGGTAACTAATTAAACTGAAAAAATCATTTCAGCCACGGAAACACACTGAAACACAGTACATTCCTGGAGCGACTATTCACCCCCTTGCGGGTGATGGCGGTGCCGGCCTGCCTGTGCGATGCCCGCAGACAGGCGTGAAGCTTATGATCTTGTCCGTGTTTTCCGTGTGATTCCGTGGCAAATGCGGTTTACTAGGATTGGCTACTCACGGTAGTAAGGAATCAAGGTGACATCAACTGCAAATGCCGCATCGTCGGCATTTGCAGTTGTGTTGGAGTGACCGCGTAACTGCGCCTCGACGCGTGCGGCGGTAATGCGTTCCACATCAATCACGTCGGGGTATAACCGGTAACACTTGGCAACCTCCTCGGCGCGACGCGCGGCTAGTTGTTCTAGATGACTACGCTGATCGCGACTGAGATTTTGCAATTGCAACAACCAAGGTGCCTGCCAATCCA
>JBGSOE010000188.1:0-2099 GCA_041739295.1 Thiohalobacterales bacterium
CCGATCTGGCTATCGACTAATTGTGCCAGCACCGGCAGTTGATAACGCGCCACAGCATCTTCCGATGCCAGGATTAACCACGCGGCACCATCGGTAACCTGGGCGCTGTTGCCAGCGGTTATTTTACCGAATGGACGATCGAACACCGGCTTGAGCTTTGCCAAAGAGGCCATGTCGGAATCGCGCCGTAGACCGTCGTCCAGGCTATAACACTTTCCGTGTTTATCGTAGAGGGGCTCTACTTCGTCGAAATGTCCCTGATCCTGTGCCACAGCGAGGCGTTGATGACTGCTGACCGCGAAGGCATCCATCCTATTGCGATCAATATGAAATCGCTGGGCTAGGATCTCAGCGGTCTGGCCCATAGACAAGCCAACCACTGGATCAGTCAGCCCACGCAATAGACCAATGACAGGTTTGATATGGACGGGCCGCAACTGCGCTAGCGCCTTCAATCGGGCAGGGAATCCTTTGGCACGTGCCCACTGTGATAGCCAGTTCACCATTGCCGTTCCCAGCAATACCGGTGCATGGCTCATAACTTCAATACCACCGGCAAGGATCAGATCGGATTTTCCACTGCCTATGTTGCGTGCGGCACTATCCAGGGCTTGCATGCCTGAGGCGCAATTGCGTTGCACAGTGAAGGCGGGGACGCGTTCACCACAGCCGAGGCGCAAGGCCACGATGCGGGCAATGTTCGCCTCATCCGGCCCCGGCATGACACAACCGGCAATAACTTCATCAAAACTGTCGGGCGCAAAGGGCTGACGCAGCAATAATGCGCGTGCCGCCTGCGTGGCGAGATCGGCCGCTGTGAAGGGGCCAGGTGCCCCGCGTGCCTTTAGGAACGGTGTGCGTGCGCCATCGACTACGTAGACCGGCCGGCCGAAGCCGATGGGTGTGGATCGCTGCTCCATTGCATTTTCTCCGGTGTAAGTTGTTCCGGTGCGAAATCGTCCACTTCTATGACCTGGCGTCGCGCGACCACAGCAGCCTGTACGCACGCGGCCTCGTCAGTATTAATGATCCCGGCCTCGAGTGCAGCATTAACTTGCAATTCCGGATCGCCGGCGGTGAGCTGTTTTTCACGCATGGCGCGACGGATTTTTACCAGAACCGGTTCGGCCTGTTGGATCCGCATCAGCGCATCTTCTAAACGACCGAGCGGTTCATCCAGTGAGGTCGGTACAAATACACCTGCTGTCAGACGATCGCGTTGTTCGCTGGGTTGCAAAATGATGTCCGCCACACGGTCCGCTAGTCGATCATCTGGCGCGTTGTAAGGTAAGCCCAGCGGGAATGCCCAGAATCTCAGCAGGCGTGCTACGGCACGTAGCGGAAAGTTGTCGAGCAACGCGAGCAGGCTTTGCTGCATACCATTAAGGCAGACCTGGCAACTCCATTCCAGCAAAGGCAGATCGACTTTGTTGCCTACCTGATCGTGGAAACGTTTCAGAACTGCGCTGCCGAGATAAAGGTAACTCAGACCATCGCCTAGACGGGCTGATAGTCGCTCGCGACGCTTCAGATCACCGCCCAGCACCAGCATGGCCACATCCGCAAACAGCGCGAATACCGCGCTCATACGCGTAAATTGCTGGTACCAACGGGGTGTCATCCCGGCTACCGGTACCCGTGCGAAACGCGCCGCGGTTAGTCCGTGGAAGAGGGTGCGACTGGCATTGCTCATCAGCAGACGTACATGGCCGAATAGGGCACGATCGAAATCGAGTACACCGCGTTCAACATCGCTGTCTTGCGCGGCCTGCATCTCTTTCAGTACATAGGGATGACAACGTAACGCGCCCTGCCCAAATATGATCAAGCTACGCGTCAGAATGTTCGCGCCTTCAACGGTGATACTGATCGGTAGCGCTTGATACACACGACCCAGAAAATTGCGTGGGCCAAGACAGATGCCACTGCCACCCTGAACGTCCATGGCATCATTGATGACGGAGCGCATGCGTTCGGTCAGATGATATTTGACGATAGCCGAAGCGACCGAAGGGCGCTCGCCGAGATCCAAGGCAGTGCAGGTCAACTCGCGTGCCGCATCCATGAGGTAGGTATTGCCGGCGATTCGCGCCAAGGCA
>JBGSOE010000210.1:0-4414 GCA_041739295.1 Thiohalobacterales bacterium
TCGATCTGCTTCGGTCAGGATCAGACCAGGCGCTGCTGGCGCAATACTCAACAATCTGGAACGGGTCTGCTCACGCAGACTAAAGTCAATAGAAAATCTCGGCAGGCTATCATGAAGCTTGCCAAGCAAAATCGCCCAGGAGAGGCCATCGACCAACGGTTCATTCCGTGTAGCATCACCGGCAGTGCGCTGTTGCCACTGCACACGCAGTTGCTCGGCCGAAACCTTCACTTCGAGAAGTGCGCGACGACACGCACGCCTCAGGATATCCAGCGGCTGGACTACAAACTGGGTCAAACGAAGCCCTGTGGCCAAATCATTCCACTCAGCTCTGCTCAACAGGCGAAAGCCTAAAGGGCAGCCTTCGCGCGATCTGGTGAAGGAGCTGCTTCGCTGCCGCTGCTTCATCTGGATGCCAGAACTTGACCAGGAACGGAGAACCCAACAGCAGCAGTACCAGCATACCCTTCAAGACAACCGAGAGCGGGGTTGGGAAAGAGGGAAGCACATAACTCGCGCCAACCGCACACGGGAAAAGGGCGATCAGAAATAGAGCCCGCCTCCACTCATACCCAACGCTCAGAAACCGCCGGCTGAACACCAGGGTCACGCCGGCCCCGATACCATGACCGATGATCGAACCGATGGCAATTCCAAGTGTGCCCCAGCGCGGCGCCAACCCCAGCCACATCAATATGCAAACGAGTGTTTCGATGACGAGGGCTGCACTCCAGTACGCCGTCTTCCGTTTCAAAATGATCCCTACATTGAATACATTTTGCACCACAAATAGAACATGCCCAAACAATAACAGCCCCACAAGCGGTGCCGCTGACGCGTATGCCGGTGTCGAGACCACGGCAACAACTTCACGCGCAAAAACACTCAGAACCATTGCTATCCCGACCGAAACATACAACGCGTATACTAACATGTTAGCGTAGAAACGTTCTGCATAGCTGCTCTTTTCTACACTAAACATCATGGGGGGCCAAACCAACTGAAACGGAGAAATGACGAGAATGGCAAAAACCGAAGCAATTATAAGAGCCAGGTTGAAGACGCCAACTTCGGTGAGTCCCCGGGTTGTTTGCACGAAGTACAGACTGCCGGAAGTCAGCAAAAGGTAAAACACGCCGCCAGGAACAAGCGGCAGACCATAAGCGAGCAGCTTGCGCACCTCATCCCGGAGCAATGCTATCTCCACCTTGGTTCGCACCGAATACAACAGCAACCCATTAACAGTAACCATCGCCACCAGTTGTCCGGCTACGACACCCGTTAGGCCAAGGCGAAAAACCACTACCAGTACGATGATGAGTATCATCTGCAGCACAGCAGCAGTGATATTGAAAGCAGCAAAGCGGCCGAACTGTCGATCAGCGCGGTAGACGGCCAAGGGGATTGCGTTCAGAAGACCGATGGCACCGGAATAGAGCGCGATCTGATAAAACTTGCCTGTACCCGGCAAACCGAAAATCCGCTGAGCGATGAGGGGTTCGGCGCACAACGTAGCCAATAGGATAAGACCCGCACTTCCGGCTCCGGCCACCAGCAGAGCCGTCCCCACCAGCCTTCTCTGACTGTCCTTATCGTCATAGTCGAAATAGGAGCGAAAAATCGCCGAATTCAGTCCTAACCCGAAAATGGAAGCCGCAACCGATACCGTCAGACTGATCAATCCCAGTAAGCCGAATTCCTCCACGCTCAAATAGCGAGTATAGAGCGGGATCAGCACAAAACCGACGGCAGAAACCAGGCTCGAACTGACGCCAAAGGCTAATATGCCTTTTAGAGTATCCCCAAAAGCAGAAAACACTTCACGCTCCCGTGGTCATACCCGAGACAAACCCTGTGCTTTGTTCGACGTTCAATCTCGCTCTCGAATCACTCTGGCGGGTATGCCACCCACGATGGTAAACGGGGCAACATTCTTCGTAACAACAGCCCCGGCAGCCACGACGGCTCCTCGGCCTATCCGCACACCGGGCAAGACAACCGCATTCGCCCCGATCCATGCTTCGTCCTCAATGACTACAGGCTCACTAACATGTCCTGAACCGAAGATGACACCGCGGCCTTCTGGGATATGATGATTGGCTGAAAGCACCTGTGCGCCGTAACCGATCAGGACGTTGTCACCAATCGTGACAGTCCCCGCCGTGGTAATAATCACGTAGGAGCTGATGGAAACGTTGTTTCCCGTGGTGAAACCCTTCGGCACAAAGATCCTTACCCCGGGATATATGTGGACGTTGTGACCGACGTGTGCACCTGCTCGATTGAGCAGCCAGCGCTTGATCGCCGCATAGGGTCCTGGATGCCTGGGGAGCAGCGCCACCACCCATTCGACGAAATCATATGGTAAGGTGAAAACCGGATTAGCACTGCCCCCAAACCGACGCCAGACCAACTTGACTCTGGCCCAGCGTTCACTCATCAGATGACCTCGGCTCGGCGACCGCAATAGCAATCTTCGAGACATTCTTTAGATCAGCAAGCGAGATGGGTGGAGAAGATGGACCAGAGGCATAGCCTGCAAACGCCCGCAACTCCTCCAAGTGCCCCTTGTCCTGCACTGCGGCGGACCAGCCCTTCACGGTCGCGCCATGCACCTGCAGGGTTTTGTAGTCGTCCAGCACCAACACTTTGCTGTCGGCATAGAGCTCCATATACTCCTTGCCGAAACCGGGCGCGCCCAACGCCGTGTAGAGCAAGGTCGCCACGGAGCCATCGGCATAGCGCAGCGTCGCCGCCACGTTATCTCCGGCCAACACGTGCGCGGTTTTGGGTGTGATCACGGTTGCGCTGACCTCAGCCACCGGCGCATCGATGAGATACTGAAACAGGTCGAAGATATGGCACGCCTCGCCGATGATGCGCCCCCCACCCTCTGCGGTCTGCGTCCAATGATCCGGCGGCAGATACCCCGCGTTCATCCGATACAAGATCATCACCGGGTTCTGCCGGCCGGCAATGATCTCCTTCGCTCGCCGCGCCGCCGGCGAAAAACGCCGATTGAAGCCTACCATGAAAGGGACCGCCGTCTCCTGAAGCACCGCAACCAACTCATCCAGCTCGGCCTGATTCAAGGCCATCGGTTTCTCCAGCAGGATGGCCTTGCCTGCCATCGCGGCTTCCATCGCCTGCCGTGCATGGAGATGGTGCGGGGTGCAGATCAAGACCGCATCGACATCGGGGTCCTTGAGCACATCCTCATAGCTGGTGCTGGCATAATCGGCGCCAAACTGCTGAGCGGTGGCAAGGGCGTTGGTCCCTGTTGTGCTGACAACCGCACGGATATGGTAGAGATCGGGGAGTTTCTGCAAATTGGGCAGATGCACCGCTTTGGCGAAGCTGCCGGCGCCCACGGCGGCGATGCGGATCTTGCCGCTCACCGTACGCGGATGCAGTACGGTCTTAGTTATCAACTTGTCTGCGGCAGTCTCAGCCGCAGGCGGCGGATAGCGCAGCAGTACACCCAGTGGTTTCTCGGCTGCGGCTTTAAGTTCCGCGTAGGCCTCCGGGGCTTGAGCCACGTCGTACTCGCGTTCAAGGATCGCGGCCAGTCGCACCTTGCCTTCAGCGACCAGGCGGAGATATTCCGCCATATTCCGGTTTTCGGTCCACCGAACATAGGCGTAGGGATAATCTACACCCTTCCCTTCATAGGTCTGGTCGTAGCGCCCCGGCCCATAGGAGCAAGAAATGAGAAAATCGATCTCCTTCTCGTAGAAAGGCGACCGCTTCAGCCCCAGACCGACGGCCCCGACCACCACCACACGCCCTTTTTTGCGGGTCATCTCCATCGCCTGTTGGACGATGGCGTCGCCGCTTGACGCGGCGGTAATCACAGTGGTATCGACGCCCCGATCACCGGTCAAGTGACGGATCTCGGTCTTCAGATCGACTTCAGCAGGATTGAGCGCATGATCAGCGCCCAGGTCGCGGGCCAGCATCACCCGGCGCGCGTCCAGATCAAGGCCGATCACCCGGCAGCCTGCGGCCTTCAAGAGCTGCACCGTCAGTTGCCCAAGCAGGCCCAAGCCCACGACGGCTACGATTTCGCCCAGGCGCGGATCGGCCCGGCGCACGCCTTGCATGGCGATCGCCCCCAACGTGACCGATGCGGCATCTTTCAGATCACAGCCGTCTGGCACTTTGACAGCCAGATTACTCGGCACAAGCACGATTTCGGCATGGTTGGCGATCCCGGCGCCGGCGCAGGCCACCCGATCGCCGGGTTGGAAACCGTCCACCCCTTGACCGATCTGGATTACGACGCCGGAGCAGGAATAGCCCGTCGGAGCAGCGCCAGCAACTTGCCCCTGCACCTTTGCCACCGTCTTCTGAATTCCCTGTTGGCGCAGGTAATCTATCACCTGGCGCACGCGATCCGGCCGCTCCAGGGCGC
>JBGSOE010000223.1:0-26783 GCA_041739295.1 Thiohalobacterales bacterium
GGGGTGGGGGCGGGGGTGTGGGGGGGCGCATCACCCTCTCCCTGGCCCACCCCCGTCAAGGGGGAGGGGACTAACTATTAAACATTCGTTTCTGCGCACCCTGCGCGTCATCGATGCAATTGCGGTGAAAATTACTGAACCTTTAAGCAATCGTAGCCCCACCGCTGAATACGGAATCACATCAAGCCTCGGTGAGGCCGGTTGCCAAGGGTGTGCGACCCGTTCTGGACGGCTATTCACCCACACGAATCCGCGTAGCCCCAAAAGTTTGAAGTACGAAGGCACACGCGAGAAGTTCACTCCTATGCGCAAAATATGAGCTCCCTCTCCCCTCGCGGGAGAGGGCCGGGGAGAGGGGGCGCATCACCCTCTCCCTGGCCCTCCCCCGTCAAGGGGGAGGGGACTAATTATTAAACATTCGTTTATACGCGCCCTGCGCGCCTTCGATGCAATTGCGGTGAAAATTACTGAAACTCTAAGGGCGATGCCGCGCCAGCGCCCAGCCCACATGTTCGCGTACCAGCGTCGAAGGATCATCGCGGCGTGATATCAGCGCCGCAATGATTTCCGGGGTGGTCGGTGCATTGCCGAGCGCGACGGCGATATTGCGCAGCCAGCTTTCATGGCCGATGCGGCGGATCGCGCTGCCAGCGGTATTGTCGAGGAATTCGTTTTCAGTCCAGGCAAACAGCGTCGTGAGTGTTGCTGCATCCAGCGCATGCCGTGGCGCGAAATCGGGTTCGTTGGTGCGCGTGGCAAAGCGATTCCAAGGGCAGACCAACTGGCAGTCGTCACAGCCGTAGATGCGGTTTCCGAGCAGCGGGCGCAGCGGTTCTGGAATTGAGCCGCGCAGTTCGATGGTGAGGTAGGAGATACACAGCCGCGCATCCAATTCATAGGGGGCGACAATGGCGCCGGTCGGACAGGCGTCGATGCAGGCGTGACAGGTACCGCAGTGGTTGGTGCCGGCGCTGTCAGTCGGTAGTGGCAGGTCGGTGTACAGCTCACCGAGGAAAAACCAAGAGCAGCTATCCTGATCAATCAGATTGGTGTGTTTGCCGATCCAGCCTAGCCCGGCTTGCTGTGCCAGGGCCTTTTCCAGTACCGGTGCGCTGTCTGTAAAGGCACGATAGCCAAATGGGCCGATGTCAGTACTGATACGATCAGCCAGACGTTGCAGGCGTTGGCGCAGTAATTTGTGATAATCACGACCCAAGGCGTAACGCGAGACATAGCCCAGGCTCGGTGCTGCGAGTAGCTGTTCGGCGCTGTGCGTCTGCTCCGGCCAGTAGTTCATGCGCGCGCTGATGATCCGCAGTGTGCCCGGCACCAAATCGGCAGGGCGACTGCGATGCGTGCCATGGCGCGCCATGTAGTCCATTTCGCCATGTCGTCCCGCCGCCAGCCAGTTCAGCAAATGCGCTTCATCGGCAGACAGCGCGGTGTCACCGATGCCGATGGCGGCGAAGCCAAGCTCTTCACCCCAACCTTTGATGCGTTGGGCGAGTGCCATGTAATCGGGAGTGTTGGTCATGGCGGAAATGGTTCTGGCAAGCGGCGGCGGTTTCGCGCTATTTTGCGCTCATCTTCTGTTGGTACAAGCCACATGAGTAAATGAGTGTGCAATCAGACGTGACAGAACAACCTATTTACCGGGCCGCGCAAGTGCGTGAGCTTGATCGGCGTGCGATTTCGGATCACAAAATCCCCGGCTATACGTTGATGACGCGTGCCGCGACGGCGGCGCTGCGTAAACTGCGTGGGCACTGGCCGAAGGCGCAGCGTATCCGGGTGATCTGCGGAGCGGGGAATAACGCGGGTGATGGCTATGTATTGGCACGATTGGCAAAGGTTGTCGGTCTGGATGTGTGCGTGGGTTACCTGTGCGATCCCGTCAGATTGCAGGGTGATGCGCAGACCGCCTACGCCGAGGCGCAGGCGGCGGGCGTGGTGATATCACCGTTTGATGTCCGCCTGTGCGCGGATGCCGACGTGTTGGTGGATGCGTTATTAGGTACGGGCCTGGAACGTCCCGTGGCAGATGCTTGGGCGGCGGCAATCAAGGCCATGAATGCCGCCGCCGCGCCGATTCTGGCCTTGGATTTACCGAGCGGCCTGCACGCCGATAGCGGCGCCGTTTTGGGCTGTGCCGTTCACGCTGACCTCACCATCACTTTCATCGCGTTGAAAATGGGATTGTTCACCGGCCAGGGGCCGGATCAGGCTGGGCAAGTGATATTGGCGCCTTTGGATATTCCGCAGGTGGTGTTCGCCGGGCTTGATCCGGTGGCCATCCTGATCGATACGGCGTGGTTGCGCAGCGTCCTTCCCGGTGCGCGTGTGCGAACCGCGCATAAAGGCGAGTTCGGGCATGTACTCGTGATCGGTGGGCAACCCGGCATGAGTGGCGCGGCGCGCTTGGCCGCCGAGGCCGCATTGCGGTGTGGCGCGGGTTTGGTGTCGGTGGCTACGCATCCGGAGCATGCGGCAGTACTTAATATCGGACGTCCTGAGTTGATGTGCCACGCCGTTACTGCAGCGTCTGAATTGGCGCCGCTCATCGCGCGGGCCAGCGTCATTGTTGTTGGCCCCGGCCTGGGGCAAAGTTCCTGGGCACAGCCGTTGTTCGCTGCACTGAGTGCATGCGATCTGCCCATGATTGTCGATGCTGACGCACTGAATATGCTGGCACAGGCGCCGCAGCGGCGGGATAACTGGATACTGACGCCACATCCCGGTGAGGCGGCACGGCTGTTGGGTGTGTCGACAAGTGCGATACAGGCCGATCGGCTGGCAGCCGTGACCGAGCTGCAGGCGCGCTATGGTGGTATTGCGGTGCTGAAGGGTGCCGGTACGCTGATCACTGACGGTGTAAAGCTGCGGCTAAGCAGCGCCGGAAATCCGGGTATGGCCAGCGGTGGAATGGGTGACGTGCTGAGTGGTGTGATCGCGGCGCTGTGCGCGCAGGGTTTGTCCTTGGTCGAGGCCGCCGCAGCCGGTGTCATACTCCACGGCTTGGCAGGCGATAGCGCCGCAGCGGCGGGTGGCGAGCGCGGCTTACTGGCCTCCGATCTATTGCCAGAACTGCGTCAGCTGATGAATTTGCCGGCATGATCAAACTTACCCGCAGGGTTCCCGATGCGCCGGCCATGGAGGCCCTGGGCGCGCAATTCGCGAGTTGCACCGCTGGCGGGGGGCTGGTGGTGCACCTCAAGGGTGACTTGGGCGCCGGTAAAACTACCCTGGTGCGTGGCATTTTGCGTTGCCTGGGGCACGCCGGGAATGTACGCAGTCCGACCTATACGCTGATCGAGCCCTATGAATTTCCCGACCGGCGGGTTTATCACTTGGATCTGTACCGGTTGGGCGACCCGGAAGAACTGGAGTGGATCGGTATCCGTGATCTGCTGGATGCCGACAGTCTGGCCTTTATCGAATGGCCGGAACGGGGCGCGGGGGTATTGCCTCCGGCCGACCTTGATGTGCAAATCGATTATGTCGAAAACGGCCGTCAGGTCTGCCTGGTGGGATTGTCGGCTGCCGGTGAGCGGGTTGTGCGACAACTAGATGCCATGGACAACTAGGGCGATGATTGAGGTAGTAGCCCTATGCGTTGGAATAGTTAAGGAAAACACTTGAAATTACCCAGGGTCTGTGACTAGACTGAGGGTAGTTTCAAGAAGACCCAGTGGGGTAGGGAATGGCGTTGCGACTCAGTGTCGCCGGCCTGTTGTTCTGGATTGCCGGCATCTGTGTGGCCGACCCTGTCGTGGTGCAGGGCGTACGGCTGTGGACGGCGACCGACAATACCCGCGTGGTATTGGACCTCAGTGGTCCCGTCGAGCATGAGCTGTTTCTGCTGGAAGGTCCTGATCGTGCCGTGATCGATCTGCATGGCGCGACGCTGAAATCCGGATTGACCGCGCAAGGTAGCCAGGGCGTTATTCAGAGCCTACGCAGCGGCGTGCGCAATGGCAGCGACCTGCGCCTCGTGTTGGATCTCAAGAGCAAGGTGAAGCCGCGCAGTTTCCTGCTAAAGCCGGATGGCGCCAATGGTTACCGTCTGGTCATGGATCTGCGCGATGTGCCTGGATCTGTGGCAGGCCGCTCCAGTAAATCCGCGCCGACGACCACAGCGGCATCGACCCAAACGTCATACAAGGCGCCAACCAAGACGGAGGTCAAATCCTCCGCGCCGATACGCGCCGCCGAGCCAGTGGTTGCCGCCATAGAAACGCCTGTACCTGAGGCAGCAGAATCCACGCCGGTAGCGCCCGCGCCTGTGAAAACGATCAGCGATGCGCCGCAGGGACGTGATTTGATTATCGCCATCGACGCCGGGCATGGCGGTAAAGACACGGGTGCGCTGGGAAGCGCAGGTACGCGTGAAAAAGATGTGGTGCTGGCGATCGCCCGTAAACTCGCGGTTCAGGTAAACAAAGAGCCGGGTATGCGCGCCGTTCTGGTACGCGACGGAGATCACTTCATTCGTCTGCGTGATCGCATGAAGAAGGCGCGCGAGCAACGTGCTGACCTGTTCGTCTCCATTCATGCGGATGCCTTCCGTGACCGCAGTGCACGCGGTTCGTCGGTGTTTGTGGTGTCCGAGCGTGGTGCCACTTCGGAAATGGCGCGCATTCTGGCCGATCAGGAGAATGCGGCGGATCTGGTCGGCGGCGTCAGCCTCAACGACAAGGACGATCTGCTCAAATCCGTGCTGCTGGATCTGTCGCAATCCGCCAGCATCGAGGCCAGCATGAGCGTGGCTGATAATGTGCTCGGCGAACTCAAGCGTCTTGGTAATGTGCACAAATCACGCGTGCAACAGGCTGGCTTTATGGTGTTGAAGTCGCCCGATGTGCCATCCATTCTGGTCGAAACGGCGTTCATCTCCAATCCGAGGGAAGAGCGCCAGCTGCGCGATTCGCGCTATCAGCAAAAATTGGCGCTGGCCATTATGAGTGGAGTCCGCGCCTATTTCCGCACCAACCCGCCACCGGGCACGCTGGTCGCGGCACGTGAGCATGTCATCAAACGTGGTGATACGTTGTCTGAGCTCGCCCAGCGCTACGCAGTCAGCATGAGCAGGCTGCGGGTGGCGAATGGGTTGTCTGATGACACGCTAAGGGTCGGTAGTGTGTTGCGTATCCCGAGCGAAGACAGCTGAGCTGTCGCACCGGTTTCTTGCGGAAGCAGAGGTTAACAACCGCGAAGAACGCAGAGGCCCGCGACGAGAAAAAATTGGCCACGAAATCCACGAAACCCGCGAAAGTGTAATATCGTAAAACATCAGACCATTCCGTGGGTTTCGTGGATTTCGTGGCAATCTTTGGATATCCCACTGCGTACTTTTCGGTTGAGCTCCTCCACGAGAGCCGCCCGCCCACACCTCGTCCGCGTCTGGTATTCTTGCCGGCATGGCAATCCGCTTATTACCTCCGCAACTGATCAACCAAATCGCCGCCGGCGAGGTCGTCGAGCGTCCGGCCTCGGTCGTCAAGGAAGTGCTCGAAAACAGCCTGGATGCGGGTGCGCGACGCCTTGAGGTGGATATAGAACAGGGTGGCAGGGCGCTGATCCGCGTGCGTGACGACGGCCTCGGTATCCCGCGCGAGGAACTGGCGCTGGCGCTGGCACGACATGCAACCAGCAAGATCACCAGTCTGGAGGAACTCGAGCAGGTCGCGAGCCTGGGCTTTCGCGGTGAGGCCTTGCCGAGCATTGCCTCGGTGTCGCGACTGACGTTGACTTCACGCACTGCAGACCAAGAAGCGGGCTGGCGCGCGTCGGGTGATGGTTCGGAACGACCTGCAGAGATCGTCCCGGCAGCGCATCCGCTGGGCACCACCATCGAGATCCGCGATCTGTTTTTTAATACGCCGGCGCGACGCAAATTCATGCGCGCGGAGACCACCGAGTTCAAGCACATTGAAGATGTGGTGCGCCGCATGGCGCTCAGTCGCTTCAATGTCGATATTGCGCTCAATCACAACCAGAAAGCGCTATGGCGTCTACCGGCGGCAGACACGCGTGCGCAACGCGAGCAGCGGCTCGGTAAATTATGTGGCCAGCCATTTATCGAACAGAGTCTGTATGTCGAACACGCCGCGGCAGATCTGCGCCTGTCCGGTTGGATCGCGCAACCGACTTTCTCGCGCAGTCAGGCGGACCTGCAATATTTCTTTGTCAACGGACGCGTGGTGCGTGACAAGCTGATCGCGCACGCTGTGCGCCAGGCCTATAAGGACGTGTTGTTCCATGGGCGGCATCCGGCCTTTGTGCTGTATCTGGAGATTGATCCGGCGGCGGTCGATGTGAATGTGCACCCGGCCAAGCATGAGGTGCGTTTCCGCGATAGCCGGTTGGTGCATGATTTTCTGTTCCGCACATTGCATGAGGTCTTGGCGCAGGTGCGGCCCGCCGATACATTCGCTGCTCAGAATGTCGATTTCACAGCGCCATCGTCGCTGCCGAGTGCGCCACAGTTCGGCGCTATCCGGCGCCAGGAGCCGATGCCATTGCAGGTATCCGAGCAGCTAACCGCCTATACCGCGCTGCATCCGGCGCGAGATTCGGTGGGACAGACGGCGCTGCGCACCGCACAACCTGATGTGGCGTCGGAAATTCCGCCGCTGGGTTTTGCGCTGGCCCAGCTGCATGGCATTTTTATTCTTGCACAGAATGCGCAGGGCCTGGTGCTGGTGGATATGCATGCGGCCCATGAACGCATCACCTATGAAGGATTGAAGAGCGCTTATGCAGGCGAGGGCATCCGCGCTCAACCATTGCTGGTGCCAGTGACACTGGCAGTCAGCGAACGTGAGGCCAGTCTTGCAGAGCAGGCAGCAGAGGTGTTTGCCGAACTGGGCCTGGAACTTGATCGCCTGGGACCGGAGCGATTAGTGGTGCGGCAAGTGCCGGCTCTACTGCGACACGCCGATGTACCGGCCCTGGTGCGTGATGTGTTGTCTGATCTCACCGAGCACGGAATCAGCACCCGACTGCGTGAGGCGCATAACGCCGTGCTGTCGTCCATGGCCTGTCATGGTTCGGTGCGCGCCAACCGGCAGTTGAGCACAACGGAAATGAATGCCTTGCTGCGCGATATGGAACGCACCGAACGCAGTGGACAATGCAATCACGGGCGTCCTACCTGGGTGCAACTGCGGCTCGATGAATTGGATCGGCTGTTTCTGCGCGGCCAGTGAATCTCACCACCTCAGCACCACCCGCAGAGCGTCCGGTCCTGTGCATCATGGGGCCGACCGGCTCGGGCAAGACGCGTCTGGCGGTGGAGTTGGTGCAGCGGTTTCCGTACGACATCATCAGTGTGGATTCGGCATTGGTGTATCGCGGTATGGATATCGGCACCGCCAAGCCGGATGCAGATACGTTGCGTCTGGCGCCACATCGACTGATCGATTTTCTGGATCCCTCCGAAAGCTATTCCGCGGCTCGCTTCAGTAAAGATTGTTTACATGAGATGGAACAAATCCAGCAAGCAGGGCGTCTACCGTTGCTGGTAGGGGGGACGTTGCTGTATTTCCGCGCCCTGCAGCATGGATTGTCGCCAATGCCGGCGGCGGATGCGGCCGTGCGGGCTCGATTGGATGCGCAGCTGCAAACACAGGGACTGGAGGCATTGCATCTGCGGCTTGCCGAAGTGGACCCGGTGGCGGCGGAACGTATCCACCGCAATGACCCGCAACGTATCCTGCGCGCGTTGGAGGTCTATGAATTGACGGGACGTTCGCTCACGGCGCATTTCGGTGCGACCGACCCGACGCTACGACCGCTGCCACTGCTGAAACTGGCAGTAGCGCCGCGCGACCGGGCGATTTTGCATGATCGTATCGAGCGGCGTTTCGACCAGATGCTGGAAGCGGGATTGGTGGCTGAGGTCGAACGGTTGTATGCGCGTGGCGATTTGGGGTTGCATCTGCCCGCGATTCGGGCCGTGGGCTATCGGCAAGTCTGGCAATACCTGACTGGGGAACTGGATTATACGCAAATGCGTAGCAAGGCGATCGTCGCCACTCGACAATATGCCAAGCGCCAGCTGACCTGGCTGCGGGGTGATCCAGAGGTTATCTGGCTGGATGCCGACGCACCAAGGCTGTGCGATCAGGTATGTGATTTACTGCTCAAGTGTTAATTATTATTGACGGACTAGCTTTATGACTATGCTACACTTTCCTGAAAGATGTAGGTTCCGATTCACCCTTTCGCCGTACTAAGAGATTATACTTCGCGCATACCCACTCGCTGACATGGCTGGCAGATGAGTGTTTATGGTGGACATAATTAGAAAAAGGAGAAATACAATGTCACGTGGACAATCCTTGCAGGAACCCTTTCTCAATACTTTGCGCAAAGAGCGTGTGCCTGTGTCGATCTACTTGGTGAATGGAATCAAGCTTCAAGGTCAGATCGAATCGTTCGACCAGTTTGTTGTTCTGCTGAAGAACAGTGTCAGTCAGATGGTTTATAAACATGCCATTTCTACTGTCGTACCGGCGCGCAATGTGCGGATTCCGGGCGCTGATGAAATCGGTACGCCGGAACCCGGTAATGCCTAACGCTTACGGCACGCTGCGGGGTGCGTTAATTGTTTGAACGCCCTCGCAGTGGTGAGCGTGCCATCCTGGTCCATGTCGATTTCGCAGCGGATCGGGATCCCGAAGACCTCCAGGAATTTTCCGATTTGACCATATCGGCCGGTGCCACACCGGTCGCTGTGGTCTCGGCTGCGCGTAGCGCACCGGATCCTAAATACTTTGTTGGTACCGGCAAGGCCGAAGAGATCCGCGCTCTCGTGGTGGAACAGGAGGCCGAGGTGGTGTTGTTCAACCACACGCTCTCACCCAGTCAGGAACGCAATCTGGAAAAGCTGCTGCAGTGCCGGGTGCTGGACCGAACCGGCTTGATTCTGGATATTTTTGCGCAGCGTGCGCGTTCCTTCGAAGGCAAATTACAAGTTGAGCTGGCCCAATTGCAGCATCTGTCGACGCGACTGGTGCGTGGCTGGAGCCATCTGGAACGGCAGAAAGGTGGTATCGGTCTGCGAGGTCCTGGTGAAACGCAGCTGGAAACCGACCGGCGCTTACTTGGTGCACGCATCAAACAACTGCACCGGCGGCTGGATAAGGTGCAACGTCAGCGCGCCCAGGGTCGTCGTGCACGCACCCGCGCGGAACTGCCAACGGTGTCGCTGGTCGGCTATACCAATGCCGGTAAGTCGACATTGTTCAATACGCTTACCGGTGCCGAGGTCTACGCCGCCGACCAGCTGTTCGCGACCCTGGATCCAACCCTACGTCGGTTGGATATCGACGAGGTCGGGCCGGTGATTTTGGCGGATACCGTCGGCTTCGTCCGTCATTTGCCACATGATCTGGTGGCGGCATTCCGCGCGACCTTGGAAGAGACGCGCGCGGCCGATCTACTGCTGCATGTTGTGGATGCCAGTGATCCCGAACGTAGTGAGCGCATCGGCCAGGTCAATCAGGTATTGCAAGAAGTGGGTACCGAAGACGTGCCGCAGCTATTGGTTTACAACAAGCTGGATCAGACGACGGAAGGTCCACGCCTGGAGCGTGATGCCGATGGGCGGCCAACGCGGGTCTGGGTGTCGGCGTTGACCGGTGCCGGATTGAATCTGCTCAATCTGGCCATCAGCGATCTCCTCAAGGGACCGATCGCGCGTGGCTGGCTGTGTCTGCCGGCCGCGGCCGGCAAGCTGCGCGCGGAGCTATTCCGGCTCGGAGCGGTACGCATGGAACAATACGATGGGGCTGGGCACTGCTGGTTGGAGGTTGCCTTGCCGCAGGTGGAATTGGAGCGCCAGTGCGCCAGATTGGGTGTCGAATGTCGGTTATCCACGGCGCCGGAGGGTGATTTCCTTGCGGGCGCGGCCCAAGCCCCATAAAATCCTGCCCCTCAGACCACTAGCGTACAATTGGCCGTACGCGCACGCAGTGGATTCCATTGCAGCCTGTTGAGCATCCCGACCAGGTGGCGCAACGCAGCGCGGAAACGGGCGCAAACGCGGAGTTTACACAGAGCAATAAGCATGTTGATTCGTTTCCAGCCAGGTGCATGCCTCGGCAAGGTTTCAGCCGGCTGCGAACGGATTTCACAAGAGAGTCTCAATCCTTAACACGAGGCGGTATCGGACCGGACGGTTGGAATAATCCAGTCGAGGTTTCGAAACGTCCACGATGGAGCATATTAGATGGCGTGGAATGAGCCGGGTGGCAACAAAGATCCCTGGGGTGGACGTGGCGGCGATCAAGGCCCCCCCGATCTGGATGAAATTGTCCGCAAAATGCAGGACAAAATGGGCGGTCTGTTTGGTGGCCGTAAAGGCGGCGGTACCCGCAGCGGTGGTAATGGCGGCGGATTTCTCACCATCGGTATGATTGCCGCAGTCGCGGCAGTGGTCTGGCTGCTGTTCGGTTTCTACATCGTCGATGAAGGTCGGCGCGGTGTCGAACTGCGTTTTGGTGAGTTCAGTCAGAGCACCATGCCTGGCCTGCACTGGCATGCGCCTTATCCCATTGAACAGGTGGAGTTGGTCGATGTTGAGCAGCGCCGCTATATCGAGGTGGGTTACCGCTCCGCTGGTGGCAATAGTACCAGTGGTCAGCAGACCGTGCCGCGTGAGGCCTTGATGCTGACCCAGGACGAAAACATCGTCGATATCCGCGTGGCCGTCCAGTATCAGGTTAAGGACGCTCGCGAGTATTTGTTCAACGTGCGTGATCCGGATGTAACCCTGAAGCAGGCTAGTGAAAGCGCCATTCGTGAGGTCATCGGCAAGAGCAAGATGGACTTCGTGCTTACCGAGGGCCGTGCTGAGGTGGCCATTCAGGCCAAGTCGCTGATTCAGACAACCCTGGACCAATACAACGCAGGTCTGTTGGTGACGACGGTGAATCTGCAGGATGCCCAGCCGCCGGAAGAGGTGCAGGGCGCCTTCGTCGACGCCATCAAGGCACGCGAGGATGAGGATCGGCAGAAACAAGAGGCGCAAGCCTATTCCAACGACATCATTCCGAAGGCACGCGGTGGCGCTGCACGTATCCTTGAGGAAGCTGCAGGTTACAAGTTGAGTGTGGTCGCCAAGGCCGAGGGTGAGGCCAGTCGTTTCTCGCAGATGTTGACTGAATATACCAAGGCTCCTGAAGTGACCCGTAAGCGTCTGTACCTGGACACCATGGAAACGGTGCTTGCCAACACCAACAAGGTCACTGTCGATGTGTCTAAGGGTAATAACCTGCTGTATCTGCCACTGGATCAGATGCTGCAAGGTGCAGCGGCCGCAGCGCCGCGCGTGTTTGCAGGAAGCGTTGGCGAGAATGCATCCGCTACCTCCACTACTGACAGCCGCACCGACTCGCGGCGTTCACGGGAGCCACGCTAATGTCTACCAATAAAATGTTCGGTTTACTGATACTGGCGGCGGTCCTGCTGACGGGCTCATTTTCCATGTTCATTGTTTATGAATGGGAACGTGCCGCACTGTTTCAACTGGGTGAAATCGTCAAAACTGATTTCAAACCCGGCCTGCACTTCAAGTGGCCGTTTATCAATAATGTCCGCAAGTTCGATGCCCGCATCCTGACCCTGGATGTGGAGCCGGAACGGTTCCTGACGGCGGAGAAGAAGAACGTCATCGTCGATTCCTACGTGAAGTGGCGCATTGATGATGTGACGCGCTTCTATACCGCAGTGTTGGGTGATGAGGCGCAGGCGCGCCAGCGACTGGATCAAATCATCAAAGATGGCATGCGCGGTGAGTTCAGTAAACGCACTATCAACGAGGTGGTCTCCGGAGAGCGTAGCCAGATCATGAATGTGCTGACCGGTAACGTTGCTCAGCAGGCCAAAGAACTGGGTATTGCGATTGTCGATGTGCGCATCATGCGTATCGATCTTCCCACCGATGTGAATAGCGCGGTGTACCGGCGCATGGAGGCTGAACGTACGCGCGTTGCCAAGGATTTCCGGTCACGTGGTTTTGAAGCGTCCGAGCGTATTCGTGCCGATGCCGATCGTCAGCGTCAGGTGATCCTTGCCGAGGCCTATCGTGATTCCGAGCAGGTGCGTGGTGAAGGTGACGCGCAGGCGGCGGATATCTATGCCAAGGCTTATTCGAAAGACGCGGAGTTCTATGCGCTGTACCGCAGCTTGAATGCCTATCGCGAAGCATTTGGTAAGCAGGATTTGCTGGTCATCGAGCCGGATGGTGAATTCTTCCAGTATTTCAACGGTGGCAAAGCCAAGAATTAGGGCCTGGAAAGCGTCTGGATAGCACAGGATGTTCCATGATCTGCTCGCGGCGCTGGCCCTGATGCTGGTGGTGGAGGGGATTCTGCCGTTTTTGAACCCGGAGGCGTTGCGCCGTACGCTGCAGACCCTCGGGCGAATGGATGATCGCAGCCTGCGCATCATGGGTTTGCTCAGTATGTTATCGGGTGTGCTGTTGTTGTATCTGGTGCGCTGATCGGACGCGCGAAAAATAAAGGTAAGCATGAGCGGGATAGATCACTGGTTGTTACCGGAAGGCATCGAGGAGTTGTTGCCGGACCAGGCCTGGCGTCTGGAGCAGGTGCGACGCCGTCTGTTGGATGCCTATCGCAGCTGGGGTTATGGCCTGATCATTCCGCCGATGATCGAGTTTCTGGAGTCGTTGCTGACCGGCACCGGTCACGATCTGGATCTGCAGACGTTCAAGCTTACTGATCAGATGACCGGGCGCCTGCTGGGTGTGCGCGCGGACATGACACCGCAAGCGGCGCGTACCGATGCGCATGCACTCAAGCGCGATGAACCGGTGCGCTTGTGTTATCTCGGCACGGTTTTACACACGCGTCCCGATGGCTTTGCCGGTTCACGCAGCCCGCTGCAAGTCGGTTGTGAATTATTTGGCCACGCCGGTACCGAAAGCGATCTGGAAATCATGAGTCTCATGTTGGAGACCCTACGCATCACCGGGATCGAACAGGTGCACTTGGACCTGGGTCATGTGGGTATTTTCCGTGGCCTCGCCCGAGGCGCTGGCCTCAATGCCGAGCAAGAGGCGGATTTGTTCGATGTGCTGCAGCGCAAGGCGTTGCCGGAAATTGAGACATTGCTGACTGCATTCGGTATAGCGGCGCCGTGGAAGGAGCGTCTGGCGCGTTTGGCGACGCTGCACGGTGGCGCCGAGGTGTTGGACGCGGCACGAAAGTTGTTGGCGGATGCGGGTGGCGCGGTCGTTGCAGCCCTGGATAATCTGACTGCTATCGCACAACAGGCGCAGCGTCGCTGGCCACAACTGCCGCTGCATTTCGATTTGGCGGAACTGCGTGGTTACGGTTACCAGACCGGCGTGGTGTTCGCCGCCTTCGTGCCTGGCTGTGGTCAAGAGGTTGCACGCGGCGGGCGTTATGACCAGATCGGTGAGGTGTTCGGGCGTGCGCGTCCGGCCACGGGTTTCTCGGCCGATCTTCGCACCTTGTTGGCGCTGTCCAAGGCCGATGCGCCAGTAGTGCAGGGGGCTGTCTATGCGCCAGCCATGGATGATGCAGCATTGCAGCAGGCGGTTGCCATGCTACGCGCGGACGGCGAACGTGTCATCAGTGCCTTGCCCGGTCAGATCGGCAACGCCGGCAGTATGGGTTGCGATCGTGAATTGGTACAGCAGGGCGGCAGTTGGGTTGTTAAAGACCTTTAACCACAAAGGCGCAGAAGGCGCTTAAAGTAAAACGTCTATTCGAGTAGAGCCTATTAGGTCGAAGACCGTAATGCACCGCACGTTGATGCGGAGACCATTCGGCGCAATATGCTACGCTATTGCGCCCAACAGTATATTTTCCTTTGTGCGCCTTCTGCGCCTTTGTGGTTAAAGATTTTGAAACAGCCAACTTGATACAAATACGCGTCACGACGACGCATGTGGATGGGAGAACGTAGGTCGATGGGCAAGAACGTAGTCGTGATCGGTACCCAGTGGGGTGACGAAGGCAAAGGCAAGATAGTGGACCTGCTGACCGAGCGCGCAGCGGCGGTCGTGCGCTTCCAAGGCGGCCACAATGCCGGCCATACCCTGGTGATCGAAGGTAAGAAGACCGTCCTGCATCTGATTCCCTCCGGCATCCTGCGCGATAACGTGCAATGCCTGATCGGCAACGGCGTGGTGTTGTCACCTGCAGCGCTGTTCGAAGAACTGAAGATGCTGGAACAGAATGGCATACCGGCGCGTGAACGCTTGACGATCAGCGAGGCCTGCGCACTGATCATGCCCTACCACGTGGCGTTGGATCTTGCGCGTGAAAAGGCGCGTGGCAAAGCGGCGATTGGTACCACCGGTCGCGGTATCGGCCCGGCCTACGAAGACAAGATCTCACGTCGTGGTCTACGCCTGGGCGACCTGTTCCATCGCGAACGCTTCGCCGCCAAGCTCGGCGAGGTGCTCGATTACCACAATTTCGCCTTGCAGAACTATTTCAAATGCGATCCGGTGGATTTCCAGAAGACCCTGGATGAGGCCTTCAGCATGGCCGATGATCTGCAGTCCATGATCGGTGATGTGCCGGAAATACTGGATCAACGTCGCCGTAACGGTGACAACATCATGTTCGAGGGCGCACAGGGTGCGCTGCTGGATATCGATCACGGCACCTATCCATTCGTAACCTCGTCCAATACCACGGCGGGTGGTGCTTGCACCGGCAGTGGTGTAGGTCCGCGCAATCTGGATTACATATTGGGTATCACCAAGGCCTATACCACCCGCGTCGGTGCCGGTCCGTTCCCGACCGAATTGTTTGATGAGATGGGAGAGCATCTGGCAAAACGTGGTCACGAATTCGGCTCCACCACCGGTCGCCCGCGCCGTTGCGGCTGGTTCGATGCCGTGGCGCTACGCCGTGCCAATCAGTTGAATAGCGTGACGGGTCTGTGCATCACCAAGCTCGATGTGCTGGACGGGTTGGATACCATTCGTCTGTGTGTCGGATATCGCAGCGGTAATGAAGACCGGTTGACGCCGCCGGTCGGTGCCGAGGCCTTCGCGACCTGCGAACCGATTTACGAGGAAGTCCCGGGTTGGAAAGAATCCACTGTCGGCGTGCGTGAGTACGACAAACTGCCGCCGAACGCCAAGTCCTACCTGCAGCGCATCGAAGAAGTGGTGGGCTGTCCGATCGACATCATCTCCACCGGTCCTGACCGTGTGGATACCATTGTTCTGCGGCATCCGTTTGACGGGTGAAGTGGTTGCAGTCGGGAGTGGATCGGGCGTGGGCCCGGTCACTTCCCCCTGAGTTTATTCTCGACAGTCGCGAGCAGGGGAAGTTTTAAAGCAGGAGAAGTGGTGCCGAGGAGAGGACTTGAACCTCCACTGAGTTACCCCAACTAGCACCTGAAGCTAGCGCGTCTACCAATTTCGCCACCTCGGCAGGTGGTCTGAGCCGTTATAATAGCGGTCTGGCCCGAGAGCCGCGCACTTTACCCGGCGCGGCAGCCCTTGTCAACGCGAGCCGTGGTGGCCAACCGGGTTATCAATTTGAAGAAGATTATGAGCAAAAAACACAGTACTAATTCACCCGCCTGGAAGCAAAAGGACCCGCAAGCGGAGCGCGAAGCGGAGAATTACTCCCGTCCCATCCCCAGTCGTGAACTGATCAGCGAAACCCTCAAGGAACAGGGGGTCCCCTTGATGCGTGAGCAGCTGGCGGAGATTTTTCATCTCAGCGAGGAAGACGATCTGGAGGCTTTGCGCCGCCGACTCAACGCCATGGAGCGTGACGGTCAGCTGGTGCGTAATCGCCGCCGCGGCTATGGCTTGGTCGAAAAACTCGACTTGGTGCGCGGGCGTGTCATCGCGCATCCAGACGGCTTCGGTTTTCTGGTCCCGGACGACAGTACCGATGACCTGTTCCTGTCGCCACGTCAGATGCGCACGCTGTTCCATGGTGATCGTGCCGTCGCGCGGGTGACCGGGCTGGACCAGCGCGGTCGTCGCGAGGGTGCCATTGTCGAGGTGATCGAACGCAATACCCATCGCGTGGTCGGCAAGTTCCACAGCGAAAGCGGCGTGTGTTACATCGAGCCGGCCAGTAAGCGCATGACCCAGGATATTTCCATTCCGAACGATCAGCAGGGCGGCGCCCAGCATGGTCAGATAGTGACGGTCGAGATTACCGAACAACCGGGTATTCGAAACCGGCCGATGGGTCGGGTGGTCGAGGTGTTGGGCGATCATATGGCACCGGGGATGGAAATCGACATCGCCATTCGCAGTCACGAGGTGCCGCTGGTCTGGCCGGAAGCGGTTGAGCAAGAGATTGCCGGTCTCAAACCCGAGGTACCGGAGGCCGCGAAGAAAGGTCGCGAAGATCTGCGCGACGTACCGCTGGTCACTATTGATGGCGTGGACTCACGCGACTTTGACGACGCCGTGTTCTGCGAACGTAAGGCAAAGGGATGGCGTTTGCTGGTGGCAATTGCCGACGTTGCCCATTATGTCGAACCCAATACGGCACTCGATCGCGAGGCGATTACGCGCGGTAACTCGGTATATTTCCCCGAGCGTGTCATTCCAATGTTGCCAGAGATTCTTTCCAACGGGCTGTGTTCATTAAACCCGAATGTCGACCGTCTGTGCATGGTGTGCGAAATGTACATCAATGAAGAGGGGCGCATCACGCGCTCGCGCTTCCTGGAAGGCTTGATGCGTTCGCATGCGCGCCTGACCTACGATCAGGTGGCCAAAGTACTGGTTGATCGCGATCCAGGAGAACGCAAGAAACTTGACGCCCTGGTGCCGCATCTGGAAGAGCTGTACCGGCTCTACGCGGTGTTGCGCAAAGAGCGCAGTAAACGCGGCGCAATCGATTTCGAGACCACCGAGACGCGCATCGTCTTCGGTGCCGATCGTAAGATCGAACGCATCGTGCCGGTGGAGCGCAACGATGCGCACAAGATCATCGAAGAGTGCATGATTTCCGCCAACGTGGCCTCGGCGCGCTTCCTGGCTAAAAATAAGATGCCGACGCTGTACCGCGTGCATGGTGGCCCTAAGGTTGAGAAACTGACCGCGCTACGTGAAATGCTGCGCGAGGTGGGACTAACGCTGCGTGGTGGTGATAAACCAGAGCCGCAGCATTATGCGGAATTGCTAACGGCCATTCAGCCGCGCCCGGATGCGCACTTGTTGCAAACCGTTATGCTGCGTTCACTGGCGCAGGCGAAATACAACCCTGAGAATGTTGGTCATTTTGGTCTGGCGTTGGATCAGTATCTGCATTTCACTTCGCCGATACGTCGTTATCCGGATCTGCTGGTACATCGTGCCATTCGCCATGTGCTGCGCTCCAAGGCCAGCACAGGGTTACTCAAGCGCGCGATAGGACGCGTACTGCAAAGCGGCTCCAGCGGTGGTTTTAATTACACCCACGACGATATGGTGAAGTTGGGTGAAAACTGCTCTACCACGGAGCGGCGTGCCGATGAGGCGACCCGCGATGCTGTTGACTGGTTGAAGTGTGAATTCATGATGGACAAGGTGGGCGACGAATTCCCTGGCGTCATCAGTGGGGTGACCTCGTTCGGTCTGTTTATCGAGTTACAGGGTATTTATGTCGAAGGACTGGTCCACGTATCCTCACTGAAAAATGACTACTACCATTTCGATCCGGCGGGACACCGCTTGCGGGGTGAGCGTAGTGGTAAGGTTTATCGCCTCACGGATTCGGTACAGGTAAAGGTGATGCGGGTTGATCTTGATGAACGTAAGGTCGATTTTGAATTGGTTGATGAAGCATCGACTAAGCAGGGTCGGGCAGTAGCCGGTCGTAAATCGGAGTCTAAGAAACCTCGTTCCGGTAAGCGCAGACGCAAGAAGACAGGAGTGAAGTCAGAATGAAATCTATTTCAATGAAGCAGGTATTAGTCATGGCGCTTGTGGCCGCCCTTGCCGGTTGCGCAGCCGATGACCCCAACAAACGCGCCAAGACCGGTGCCGCGATCGGTGCTGTCACTGGTGCAGTGCTGGGACATCAGCTGGACAGCCGCTCAGGCCGTTATGTGGGTGCGGCGGTCGGCGCGCTGGCGGGTGCTGGGGTCGGTAACTACATGGACAAACAGCAACAGGAATTCGATGCTGCCTTAGCTGAAGAACAGCGTAACAACGATATCGAAATTCAACGCCTGAAGGATGAGACGTTGAAAATCGACATTTCCAGTGAAGTGTCGTTCGATTTCGGCAGTGCAGCCATTAAGCCGGCGTTCCGTGGCACGCTCGACAAGGTTGCCGATGTGCTGAAACGTTATGACCGTTCCATCGTGCATGTGGTCGGACATACCGACAGTGTTGGCTCCGAGGCTTATAACCAGCGTTTATCAGAGCAGCGTGCCCAGTCAGTCGTCGATTACCTCGCCAGCGTCGGTGTGGCTCGTGATCGTTTACGCGCTGAAGGCCGTGGTGAGACCGAACCGCGCGACAGTAATGCAACTGAGGCCGGTCGTCAGCTCAATCGCCGCGTTGAAGTGTTCGTGAAACCGATTGTGGAAGGTCAGGAGCAGCGCGCCTACGAACCACCACCGGTACAGAATACGCCCGCTTCCTGGCGTTGATTGAGTAATATCTGTCTCACGCGAAGGCGCAAAGACGCTAAGTTAAAGAGTGGAAATCTAATTGATTCGTCATTCCGGCGAAGGCCGGAATCCATGTGCTTCGAGGCCACTAGATTCCGGCCTTTGCCGGAATGACGGGTTATTGATGATCCCCTGACTAAATTGTTACTTGGCGCCTTTGCGTCTTTGCGCGAGCGAGTAATTTCTAATGTCTCAAACCCAACAAATCTACGGTCTGCACGCCGTGCGCGCCTTGTTGCGCCAGGGCGATGTGCAGATAGTGCGCGCTTGGGCGCAGGACAGCCGGCATGATCCACGCCTGGAGACTTTGATTGGCGAGTTGATGGTGCAGGGGATCAAGGTCGAACGCTTGTCGCGCCGTGAGTTGGACCGCAAGGTCGAGGCCGATGCGCGGCATCAAGGGATACTGCTGGAGATCGAAGGCGGAGCGCCGGTTGATGATCATGACCTGGATGGTTTCCTTGCCACGCTAAAACCCCCAGCCCTGATACTGGTGTTGGATGGCATCACCGACCCGCACAATCTCGGCGCCTGTTTGCGCAGCGCCGATGCCGCCGGGGTGCAGGCGGTGATCCTGCCTAAGGACAAATCCGCGGGCATTACCCCGGTGGTGCGTAAGGTGGCCAGCGGCGCGGCTGAGACCCTGCCGGTGTTCACCGTGACCAATCTGGCGCGTGCCCTGCGCAGTTTGAAAGACGCGGGTGTGTGGTTATACGGCGCCGCCGGTGAGGCCGATCAATCTCTCTACGAGATTGATTTCACTGGCCCGACTGCCTTGGTGTTGGGGGCAGAGGGGAGTGGCCTGCGGCGTCTGACCCGTGAACACTGCGATGCCCTGGTCAGTATTCCCATGGCCGGTTCAGTGGAAAGCCTGAATGTCTCGGTCGCCACGGGGGTGCTGTTGTTTGAGGTGGTAAGGCAGAGACGGGGACGAGGTTCTAGGAACTAGGAACTTAGGAACTAGGAACTAGGAACTAGGAACTAGGGTGAATAGTTTCCTCGGCCCTCGGCCCTAGTTCCTAGTCCCTAGAACCTGGTTATAAATTGCATCTAAACCAGCCCTCTATTAGAATGCGCGGCTCCCATGAGTAGCCTCTGGCTATTTCATGGCTCCTTGCTTCACCGCCCGGACGGTCCGGATTGCGGGAGGCTTAATCCACAAGGGGCATACAATGCGTCATTACGAAATTGTGTTCCTGGTCCATCCAGACCAGAGCGAACAGGTTCCTGCCATGGTCGAGCGTTATCGCTCCACCATCGAAACCGCAGGCGGCAAGATTCACCGGTTGGAAGACTGGGGTCGTCGCCAGCTGGCTTATCCCATCCAGAAAATTCTCAAAGCGCACTACGTGCTGATGAATATCGAATGCGGTCAGGACGTCCTCGACGAACTGATGTCAGCCTTCCGTTTCAACGATGCCGTGCTGCGCAATATGGTCATCGCTCGTGATGAGGCCATCACCGAACCTTCGTTCCTGCTCAAGCCGGCGGAACGTGAGCGTGATGATAACCGTCGCGACGACAATGACGATGATGACGGCGACGACGAAATCGACGCCGCTTGAATAAACGCGTGCCGCAGGACGGCACGGGATGTGTGAAGGTCCATGAATGAAAACCCGGCCAATGTGCTGGTCATCGAGGGCCTGGTAGTGCAGCTACCGGAGACGCGGGTTTCCCCTGCGGGCATACCGATTAGCCGTTTCAACATCGAGCATCAGTCGGTGTGTGAAGAGGCCGGGATGTCGCGCGAGGTGCGCTTCAAACTCGGTATCGTGGTATCCGGTAAGGACTTGCAGTCGGTAATCAGTATGTTGAATTCCGACAGCCGGATACGGGTGCAGGGCTTCATGGCTCGAGCCGGTTACCGCAGTGATGAAAACCGTTTGCTGCTGCACGCACAGTCGATACAAATTTTGAACGATGCAGATCGTTAATACGAGGTAATGAACCATGTCGCGCTTTTTTCGTCGCAGAAAGTTTTGCCGTTTCACCGCTGAAAATGTCAAAGAGATCGATTACAAGGATCTCGCGACACTGAAAAATTATGTGACGGAAACGGGCAAAATTGTGCCCAGCCGTATCACGGGTACCAAGGCACGCTATCAGCGGCAGTTGTCCACGGCCATCAAGCGTGCGCGCTATTTGTCCCTGTTGCCCTACAGCGATTCGCACTGATCCTGTCGTAACACGGCATCGGACTTGTGCCGATGCCGTGTGTCGGACGCAGTCATGAATCAAGGGCTGGCGGGGAAGCAGGGTCTGGCGGGATTTGTGATGAGCGCGCGTTGGCGCGCGGTAGTGATTGCCGTCGTTACCGCGGTCGCTGCCCTGCTACTGCCACCATTGGCTTATGTGGGCGCGGCAGTGGTGGGGCTAGTGAGCTTGCGGCTTGGCGCCACCGAAGGCTTCGGGGTAATGGCCGCCGCTGCGATCGCGTTGTCGGCACTGGGTATCGCACTGGATGGATTGGCGCTGCCGCTTGTCAGCAGTGCCCTGGTGCTCTGGGTACCGGTCTGGCTGTTGGCGTTGTTGCTACGACTGAGTCGGTCGCTGGCGCTGGTGTTACAGGTAAGTGCCGTATTCGGTGCAGTGCTGGTGATGTTGGCGTACCTGTGGTTGGGCGAACCGGCCGCATGGTGGGCGCCACGCCTTGAAGTGATACTCGAGCCGTTGTTCACGGCGCGTGACCTGGATGCTGGGGACTATATTCCAGGCCTGGCGCGTTGGATGACGGCGATGACCGTCGCGGCGCTGGTGTTGGGTGTGTTAATTAGTCTGCTATGGGCACGTGCCTGGCAGGCGCGGTTGTACAACCCGGGTGGTTTTGGCGCGGAATTTCGCGAACTGCGCCTGGGTCGGCAGTTTGCCGTGCTGGGCCTGGTCGTTGTCGGTGTCGCACAATTATCCACCCTAGGGTCTGCCGCCGCGGGATTGGCAACGGTCGCGGCGGATATCGTGTTCAGCTTGGTGGTGGTCTATCTGCTACAGGGCTTGGCGTTGGCGCATGCGGTGGTGCACAGCACCAATGCAAAGCGTGGATGGTTGGTAGGTTTATACGGGTTGTTGCTGTTTGCTGCACCGCAGCTGGTCATGCTGCTGGCGCTATTGGGATGGTTGGATGCCTGGATCGATGTGCGTGCCCGTTTGGGTAAGCGCGGTTGATGTGGGATTGATCATTGGATTGTACGAATGTCTGGTGACGAGGTAACGAGTCATGCAAGTAATACTGTTAGAGAAAGTTGAGAATCTGGGAAATCTGGGCGACCAGGTGAAAGTGCGTGCCGGTTATGGTCGTAATTTCCTTATCCCCCAGGGTAAGGCTACTGCCGCGACGACGGCCAATGTTGCGCGTTTCGAACAGCGTCGTGCGGAGTTGGAGAAGGCTGCTGCTGAAGCCTTGGCTGCTGCCGAGGCCCGCAAGGCCGGTCTGGAAGGTCTGAGTGTTACCATCGCCGCCAAGGCCGGTGACGAAGGCAAACTGTTCGGCTCCATCGGTACAGGCGACATCGCGACTGCCGTGACCGCCGCAGGCCAAGTGATCGAGCGTCATGAAGTGCGCTTGCCGGAAGGTCCGTTACGGGCGCTGGGTGAATTTGAAATTGACCTGCATCTGCACACGGATGTTAACGCGACAATCAAACTGATTATCGTCGCGGAATAAGCACTTCCGGGCACTTGCCCGAAACAGACTCACAGAGTGACGGGAGATAGGCTTGTCGTCTCCCGTCACCCTTGTGTATTCTGCCTGCATAACGATTAGCACTTTCCCAACGATATTCCTTTGGAGCACCGATGCCTGAGTCCGTCCTGACCACCGAAGTGCTCGGTGGCAGCGCCGAGTCACTCAAGGTTCCGCCGCATTCAATTCCGGCGGAACAGTCTGTACTCGGCGGTCTTATGTTGGACAACGAGGCCTGGGATCAGATCGCCGACCGGGTATCGGAAGATGATTTCTACCGCCGCGATCACCGACTGATCTTCCGCGCCATCGCCGGTCTTGCCGAGGCCAATCAGCCGCTCGACGTGGTCACACTGTCCGAACAGCTGGAACGTACCCGCGAACTCAATGACGCCGGTGGCTTGGCCTATCTCGGCGCTATCGCCAAGGACACCCCGAGCGCCGCCAATATCCGCGCCTATGCGGACATTGTGCGTGAGCAGTCGGTGTTGCGGCAGATGGTGCGGGTCGGTACCGACATCGCCAACGCGGCGTTTTTCCCAGACGGTCGTGAGTCGCGTGAACTGCTCGATTTCGCCGAGTCGCAGGTTTTCGAAATCGCCGAACGCGGTAGCCGCGGCAAGCGCGGTTTCGTGCGCATCAAGGATCTGCTGACACAGGCGGTTGATCGCATAGACCATCTGTTTCAGCTCGATAATCCGATCACCGGTGTGCCGACCGGCTTCAACGACTTCGACGAAATGACCGCTGGACTGCAGCCATCCGACTTGGTCATCGTCGCGGGGCGCCCGTCGATGGGTAAGACCACTTTCGCCATGAACATCGCCGAGAACGCCGCCATTAAATACAAGGTGCCGGTGGCGGTCTTCAGTATGGAAATGCCCGGTGAACAATTGGCCATGCGTCTGATGTCGTCGCTGGGGCGTATTGATCAGCACAAGGTGCGCACCGGTAAGCTTGAAGACGACGATTGGCCGCGGTTGACCTCGGCAGTCAGCATCCTTGCCGAGGCGCCACTGTTCATCGATGATACGCCGGCCTTGTCGCCGACGGATTTGCGCGCGCGTGCGCGTCGTCTCAAGCGCGAACACAATCTCGGCATGATCATTATCGATTATCTGCAGCTGATGCAGGTGCCGGGCTCGCGAGAGAATCGTGCGACTGAAATTTCCGAAATCTCCCGCTCGCTGAAGGCTCTGGCCAAAGAGCTGAAGGTTCCGGTGATTGCCCTGTCGCAGCTCAATCGCTCGCTGGAACAGCGGCCGAATAAACGTCCGGTGATGTCGGATTTGCGCGAGTCGGGTGCTATCGAGCAGGACGCCGACGTGATCGTGTTCATCTACCGTGACGAGGTCTACGACAAAGACAGTCCTGACAAGGGTACGGCCGAGATCATCATCGGCAAGCAGCGTAACGGCCCCATCGGCATGCGTCGGCTTACCTTCTTGGGTCAGTACACCCGTTTCGAAAATTTCGTCTCAAGTGGTTATGGCGGGGGCGACTACGAATGAGTCGCCCGTTACGCGCGCGTATCGATCTTGATGCGCTGCAGCACAATCTCCGGTGTGCGCGTGTAGCTGCGCCGCAAAGTCGCGTTATGGCGGTGGTCAAGGCCAATGGCTACGGGCATGGACTGGTGCGCGTCGCGCAAGCCTTGCGTGAGGCCGATGGTTTTGGTGTGGCCTGTCTGGAAGAGGCCGTCAGATTGCGCGAGGCGGGTATTCAGCATCCGATTACGTTACTGGAAGGATTTTTCGATAGCGACGAACTGACTGCCATCAGCCACTACCGACTTATTCCCGTGCTGCACACGGAGCGACAGATTCGTCAACTGGAAGCGGCCAGCCTGCCACAGCCGCTTGATGTCTGGTTGAAGGTCGACACCGGCATGCGCCGACTGGGCTTTGCGCCTGACGATTTTGCTCTCATGCACCAGCATCTGCAGGCCTGCGCCAACGTCAATACCATTGGCCTATTTTCCCATCTTGGTTATGCCGATGACCGCCGCAGTGCACAGACGCAACGCCAGTACGAGCGTTTTAACCAAGTGGTCGATGGTTTCCCCGGCGTACGCTCCCTGGCGAATTCCGGTGGTCTGCTGGGTTGGCCGGAAACACAGTTTGATTGGATACGGCCAGGCCTGATGCTGTATGGCATTTCGCCTTTCTCTGGCGATACTGCGCAGGATCATGGTTTACGCACGGTGATGACACTGGAATCGCGTCTGATTGCCGTGAACCGTTTCGAGCGTGGTGCGGCTATCGGTTATGGTGGCGCCTGGGTCTGTCCGGAGGATATGCTCGTGGGTGTCGTGGCCGCAGGTTATGGCGATGGTTATCCACGCCATGCTCCCACCGGTACTCCGGTATTGGTGAATGGGCGCCGTACGCAGATCATTGGTCGCGTGTCGATGGACATGCTCTGTGTTGATCTGCGTGAGCAACCGCAGGCATGCATTGGCGATCCAGCGGTGTTGTGGGGTCAGGATTTGCCGGCAGAAGAGATTGCGCGCTGTGCCGGCACTATCCCCTATGATTTGGTGTGCGCTATCGCATCGCGCGTGCCGGTTGAGATTATTGAAGCAACACCGGTTGCCGCGATCTCCTGATATCCACAGGTGTCGATTTTTCTGACGCGGCTTTTTCGCAACATCTTCGCTGTCCAATACCCCTCTGTCCCCCTTCCAATCAATGACTTTCGTTGCACTGTTCGTGCGAACGATGATCGTCCCTGTCGTGTGAATATTTACATTAGTGTTTGTATGCGACACTTCTTGCGCTGTTGCTGGACCTATTCCGCTGTCCATGAACTGCGCGTAGACTCTCTAACACCCGAATATTTTGTCTGCGTGTTACTGAGTCGTTGATGGTTGCGCACGCAGGCAATGATGCATTCGAGGACGGAAGGGAGGTGTGTCATGAAAATGCAAACCTTGTCTCTGGAAGATTTTTTCTGGTTGGCGGCTATTCTGCTCGGGTTGTTGCTCACTGGTTTGGTGATTTGAAAACCTATAGTTCAGGCTAGCGGTTCTCCTCAAGAAGTTTCAAATGCCTTTCTGCTATGTTCACGCAGGTAGAATTCTGCGCGCTATGACAGCGCGATTAATTCAAGCCGTTTCCCCTGAGTATTATTCGATCGTTTGCCGATGGCCATACGGCTTCCAAGCGGGTGCGATGACGTTCGGCATATCAGAACGATTCAGTAATCGCGCCGGCGCGAGAGCGAATTCTCCGAAACGCCGGTTGATAGCATCCATGATGGCATTGACTTGATCGTTGTGGTTGGGCGGTGCCTCGAACAGTTGTAATTGTCCACCTAATGGCTGCGGATCAAGTGCAGTGACCTGTACCTGATGCACACCTTCGCCGGACCAGTGCTCTGCCAACATGCGTCGACACAGTTGCATTAATGCTGCGGCATCGTTGCCGGGATAAAGCGTGCGATAGCTGTCGCCGAGCCAGCCAAAATCGGCGCGCAGGCCGATGAAAAATTGCTGCGCCACCATGTCATGCCGGCGCAGTCGCGTACCGATCTTGTAACTCATATGTTCCAGATAAGTGAGCACGGCCTCGCGCGAACGGGTGTTTGGCGGCATCACCTTGCCATGCCCCATGCTTTTTGGCGGGGCGATGCGGGTTTCCACCGGTAGTGGATCAAGGCCCTGGGCCATCAGCCAGATGCGACGACCCGGATTGCCGAAGCGGCGCGCGAGTTCGCTGACCGGCAGTTGCGCCATATCGCCGCAGGTGTAGACGTTGCGTTCGGCGAGATAGCGACCGATGCCGCTGCCGATGCCGCACAGTTCGGTGAGCGGAACATCGCGCAGGCGCTGTACGGTTTCCCAGGGCGGAATCACAGTGAGGCCATCGGGCTTGTGCAACTTGGCGGCATATTTGGCGGTGGTTTTGTCGCCGGCAACACCCACCGAGCAGGGCAGTCCACAGGCGGTCCACACGCGCTCCCTGGTACGTTGTGCAATTTGTTCAGGTGTCCCTAGCAGCTGGCAGCGGGTGACATCGAGAAAGGCTTCGTCGACAGAGAACACCTCGACGTCCGGTGTGATATCGATCAACGCCTCCATAATGTCGGTAGAAATGCGCGCATAGCGTTGCGGTCGCGCCGGTATCTGTACGAAGTCGGGACACAGACGTAAGGCCTCTCTCACACGCATGCCAGTCTTAACGCCATACGCGCGCGCTTCATACGACGAAGTGATGATGCAAGTTCCGGTGGCGCCGTTGGTGATGCCGATAGGGCGGTCGCGCAGCTCGGGACGATCGCGTTGTTCCACCGAAGCGAAGAACGCATTCATATCGACCAGGATGATGGCGCGTGGCCAGACGAGTGGGGCTGTGGACATCTTGAACCTGCTGCGATATCTGAAACGGGCTGTTGCGTGTGGAGTTGCTGGGACACTAAAAATCTTGATTGAACCGCAAAGGCGCAGAGGCGCAAA
>JBGSOE010000258.1:0-10846 GCA_041739295.1 Thiohalobacterales bacterium
TTCGCCACCCTCTCCCCACCCCTCTCCCCGCTTGCGGGGAGAGGGGTGGGGAGAGGGGAGTTTGTGTCATCCCGATTGGTAATGATTGATAGGTTATTTATATTAACCGTAGCGTCATGCCAATAACCGCCGGTATTCCAAGGACAGGCTAGGTACATGCAACTATCACACGCACAGCAATCTGAAGTTGAAAGTTTGTCATTTGCGCATTACCTGTTCATTTACGCCGTACTGTTTCTGTTTTGGCTGTTGTTAGTTGGAAACCTACAGCTTCAGGAACTGGCCGCAGGTGCACTGGTCGCGCTGGCAGTAACCCTGGCCACGGGTCCTCACCTGAGCATTTTTTCCGGCCTCAGACTTGAAGCTGCAGCCCCTTATCACCTACTGCGCTATTTCGGGTATTTCTGGGCAGCGCTGATCAGTGCCAATCTGGACGTGGCGCGTCGCGTACTCTCACCTTCCCTACCAATCCGACCTGCGCTGGTTGAAGTGCGTACCGAACTCCAGTCCAACCTCGGCAGGTTGATGCTGGCCAACAGCATCACACTCACCCCCGGCACACTGTCCGTAGACATACGCGGCGATCACATTCTGGTGCATTGGATCGATTGCCCGCCGGGAACCGACCTGGAGGTGGCAACCCGCAAGATTGCCGCCGGCTTCGAAAAACACCTACGTGGGTTCCTGAAATGAATCTCACACTTTTGGAACAGATCGCGGTGATACTGATGGCCGTCTCCGTGCTGCTGAGTATGACCCGTCTAATATTGGGTCCAACCGCGCCCGATCGCATTATCAGTGCCGATACACTGTCGGTGATCGCAACCGTCACATTGGTGGGTTTCGCGCTCCTGTTCGCCAGCCCTTTGTATCTGGACGTCGCGCTGATCTACAGCACCTTGGCCTTTGTCGGCGTGGTCGCCCTGGCCCGTGCGATTGAGGGAGGACGCTCATGAGACTGGTGGCAGATCTCTTTCTGGTACTTGGCGCCGTCTTTTGCTGCCTAGGTGCGCTCGGACTGGTGCGTATGCCCGATGTTTACACCCGCATACAGACGGCCACCAAAGCCGCAACGCTGGGTGCGCTGGCATTTCTCATTGGCGCCGGATTCATGCATCCGGAATGGTGGCCAAAGTTACTGGTCATCGCCGGGTTGATCTTACTCACCAACCCGGTCGGGTCATCGACTATCGCGCGTGCCCTATACATAGCCAATGTGCGACCATGGCATGTACCGGGCAGCGACGACTGCACGCCAACAATGCTCACCTCAGAACGGGACAAGCTATGATTTTGATCAGCGCTGCGATTGTCGTGATCATGTTGCTGGCCGCCGCTGCGGCTCTGCTGTTCAAAAATCATGTCGCTGCCGTCGCGTCTGTCGGCATCTTGTCTCTGGCGCTCTCCCTATTGTTTGTAATTCTAAAAGCACCCGATGTCGCCATGACTGAAGCAGCAGTGGGCGCCGGATTAAGCGCGCTGGTTCTCGCGCTGGGACTGCGACGTCTGGGACTGTGGCAGATCGAACATACCGACACCACGCGTCGTGGAATTACAGACCCAGGGAGCCAACGTGATGCGTAATCTCGCCTCATTGCTATTCGCGGCTGGCCTCGGTTTTCTGTTGATGGTATTCGGCCTGCAATTCGACTTTGGCAACGCACCGATGCTGGTAGGACAAGCCATCCAATCGGCCGCGCCGGACCAGGTCGGTGCCGCCAATATCGTCACCTCGGTGGTCCTCGGTTATCGCGGCATCGACACCCTGGGCGAACTGGCCATCCTGTTCGCCGCATCGACGGCGGTCGGTCTGATCTTGGGTAATCGTCACACCTCGACCAAACAGGATCCCGACAGCGGAGTGATCCTGCGTGCCGGTGGTGAACTGTTGATGCCCCTACTCCTGGTGGTTGGTCTGTACATCATCCTGCACGGACACCTGACACCGGGTGGCGGTTTTCAGGGTGGGGTTATCCTGGCAGCCGCGTTTTTCATTCCGGTACTGGCTCGCCCATCCACTCATCTCAAGCACACCGGCATGTCGCTGATCGAAGGCTTTTCAGGTGCCGCCTTTATCCTGATCGGTCTGGCCGCGTTGTACAGCGGTGGTGAGTTTCTGCAGCCGCTGCTGGATAAAGGTGTCATAGGCAATCTTCTGTCGGCCGGTACGCTACCGCTGCTCTACCTCGCAGTCGGTCTCAAAGTCGGCGCGGAGCTGGCAGGACTGCTGGCGCACCTCGCCGCCGCGGAGACCAGCGAATCATGAATCTGCCTAGCCTCGACGTCAGTTTGGATCTGATTCTCTACACTGGTGCGTTCGGATTGATCGTGATCGGTGCAGCTGGGATCGTGCTGGCACGACATCTGTTCCGGGTGATCCTAGCGCTGGCGATTGCCGAAGCTGGCGCCAATCTGCTCCTGGTACTCAGCGGTTATCGCTGGGATGCTATCGCACCGATTCTTATGGGCAGCGAATCAACCGCACCGATGGTCGATCCGGTACCGCAGGCGATGGTGCTCACGGCGATTGTCATCGGCGTGGGTGTGCAGGCACTCGCCGTGGGCCTCGCGATGCAGGTGAAAAAAACCTACGGCACGTTGGATATGTCCGCCATCCGTCAACGTCTGGAAGCGGACATCGCCGGCAATGCCGGTATCGCAACCACCGGCAGTCAGGATGCACCGCTCGGGGAACGTCCGCTACCGCCGGTTGACGCAGTACCAGCAACGCCGGGGAGCAGCACGCCATGAATCAGATCGTACTTATCGTGGTGTTGCCGCTGCTTGCCGCATTTCTGGTGCCCATCGTGGCACGCATGTCCGAGACATTGGGCGCAGCATTGGGTCCGTTGGTGATGGGTGTTTGCCTGTGGATCACGGGCACCGTCGCCATTGAATCCGCGGGCAATGCCTTCGCCATCAACATCGGTGGATTCCTGCCACCCTTGGGCATCACGTTCTTCGTCGATCGGTTGGCCCTGCTGTTCGCCTTTCTGACCGCACTGTTGGTGCTGCTGCTGTGGCCGTTTCAGGGCGAGCATCGCCCGCGCGAACATGCGCTGACCCTGATCCTCGCTGCGGCTTCCGGCGGCCTGGCACTGTCGGGCGATCTGTTCAATATCTATGTGTTCTACGAATTGGTCTCGGTAGCCTCGTTTGGCTTAGTGGCAACCGGTAATCGCTCAGCAGCCCCTGCCGTGCGTTATCTGATTCTCAGCGGTTTCGGTTCCGTGCTGGCGCTAGTCGGTATCGCACTGGTCTATACCCAGACCGGCACTCTGAATCTTGCCCACCTTTCGCAACTCGCACCCACACAGCTGATCAACCCTATTGGCCTGGCCGCCTTTGCGTTGATCTTGCTCGGTGTCGGCGTCAAAGCGGAATTATTTCCGGTTAACACCTGGGTGCCGGAAGTCTATGCCACGGCACCGAACCGAGTGAGTGCCCTGCTGGCCGGACTGGTTTCCAAATTGGCCGCATTGGTGATTCTGCGCTTGCTAGTGTTGGTGTTCGCCCAGGAACAGGCGTTGCTAGTGATGCTACTACTTGGACTGCTGGGCGTTATCACCGGTGAACTTGCTGCGTGGCGTGCGCAGGACATGAATCGCATGCTTGCCTATTCCTCCATCGGCCAGCTGGGGATGGTGTTTGTCGCCTTCTCGATTCCCGGTGAGACGGGTGTGTTCGCCGGACTTGCCATTGCACTGCATCATCTGGTCGTTAAGCCAGCACTGTTTCTGCTCGCCGCACGCTGGGGCGGTGCCTTATCAGGATTGGCCGGCGCGGCCCGAGGCAGTCTGTCGGGGGCGCTGCTGTTCACATTATTTGCACTGTCATTAGTAGGCGTCCCGCCCCTGCCCGGCTTCTGGGCCAAGCTGTTATTAGTAATGGGATTGGCCGAACAGGTCGGACCGCTCTATCACTTCGCGCTGGCCGGTATCCTGATCGCGACGGTGGTCGAGGCAAATTATCTGTTCAGAATTGTCGCGACACTGTTTCGTCGCGATAACCCTGCCTCACCCGCGCCGGAAAAACACAGCGGCAGCGATATCGCCACCGCTGGGATCTTCGGCGCGGGTCTTATCGCGGCAGTACTGTTACTGATACCGTTGAGTCAAAGTCTAAAAACCATTGCCCAACAAACTTCGGATGCCGATGCCTACCGCGCGGTGGTGACACTGGTTCCGACACCCACCGCTCCGAACTGGCGGCCCGCAGCGATATCGGGGGATACACCATGACACCCTTGGATTATCTGCTGCTGTTATCGTTGCTGACCGTTGCCATTGCGCTCGTGGCGGGCCATCGGAGCATGGGCGGTGTCTGGCTGACATTCTCGTATGCCGCACAGCTCGGTGGTCTCCTGCTTATGGCTGGGCTGGCGCAACCATCCGATGTCATTACATCATCACTGGGCTTCGACATACTCGGACAAACCCTCACCTGGCGTTACGACGCGCTGTCCTGGTACTTCGCATTGATAACCATCTCGGCCGGTCTGTTGAGTACGATGTACACAGCGGGCGATTGGGGTGAAAAATTCCGCGCCGACGGAGGCAACCTGTGGCTGCTGCATGTCGCCATTGCCTTGAATGTATTGTCCATGCTGATCCTGCTCGGCAGCGGCGATCTGCTTACGCTATTCATCGGCTGGGAACTGGTGAGCTGGGCGAGCTTCCTGCTGATGATCCTTGCCGGCGGCCCGTCGATTCAGGCCGCGCTCCGCTATATCACCTACGCCATGGGCGGCGCGATGGCGATCCTCGCCGGGCTGGCGCTGATTTATGGCCATACGGATTCGTTCGCCTATGCAGCCGTTGCGAATACGTTGCAGTCGCTGTCACCCGCCCATCTCTGGGCGCCGCTGCTACTGTTGACCGTTGGCTTTGGTGTGAAAATGGCATTACTGCCGTTGCATCTCTGGCAAGCCAGCGCCTATGCGCACACGCCGGGACCGGGTGCTGCATTCCTTGGTGCGATCTCTTCACGCATGGGACTGTATGCACTCATCGTGGTATTGATACAGCTGGTCGGACTGGTGCGGGTGATTGAACTGCCGGTGCTGTTCAGTTTTATCAGCGCGCGGGACGTCCTCGCCTGGGTGGCGGCCTTCACCATCATCTTCCCGACTTTCACTGCACTGCGCCAGAACGATGCGCGCATGCTGCTGGCCTGGCACGGCATCGGCCAGGGTGGTTACATGTTATTGGGTATCGTGATGGGCGATGCACTGGGCAGCGCCGGCGGTCTGATGCATGTATTCAATCATGCAACCTATCAGGCCGCACTGTTCCTCTCCGTCGCAGCGGTGGTCTATCGCACGGGCACCGCGGATCTCAATCGACTCGGCGGTCTGGTCGTGCGCATGCCGTTGTCGTTCCTGGCCATGCTGGTCGGCATCATTGGCCTCGCCGGTCTGCCGCCGATGAACGGCTTCGTCTCCAAATGGCTCATATATCGCTCATTGATGCTGGAGGGTGAACCACTGCTGTTCGTCGCTGCCGTACTCGGCACACTCGGCACCATCCTGTCGGTTTACAAGCTTATTCATAATATGTTCCTCGGCCAGTTGCGCGTCGAACATGAAAACATTCGCGAAGCACCCTGGAGCATGACCGCACCGATGCTGATACTGTCGGTGGTTGTGTTCATCACCGGACTGATGCCCGGTCTGGTACTGCACTGGATCGCGGGCATACAGGCGACGGTCGGGTTACCCGTTATCGACTACAGCCTCGGCGGTCTGGATTCCGCACAGGGCAGTCTGGATATGTTGTGGGTCGTCGGCGTACTGTTCGCCGGCTTCGGCATCGGCGCCGTGCTGTTCTATTCCGGTGGCCTCACGCATCGCGTCCACCAATTGGACAACTATGCCGGCGGACACTTCCTGTCGGCGGACATTCGCTATCATTACAGTGATAACTTCTACCCGGGCCTGATGCGTCTGATCGGTCCGCTGTACCGTTACAGTTTTGCCTGGCTGGAATCAGCCGTGCAGTCTGGCCTGGGACTGTTGTCGTTGAGTACGCAAGGCTTTTATCGACGGGTAGCACCGTCTAACTACGCGCTGGTAACGGCGGTGCTGGTTCTGTTGTGGGTGATGCTGTAATGAATGCGCTGCACATACTGATCGAACTGACATTGATGCCACTGGTCGCCTTCGTGGTCGGCCTGTTCATGGTATTGATGATGCGGCGCATCGCCGCCAAGATTCAACGCCGTGTCGGTCCGCCACTGCTGCAGCCGCTCTATGACATTCTCAAGCTGTATGCCAAACGTACGCAGATTTCGCATGGCATCCTGCACGACATCGGCATCATCATGGCCGTGGGTGGGTATATCGCCGCGGAGACCATGCTGCCGGTGCCGGGCATGAACGGTATTGCCGACAAGGCTGGACTGATCACGCTGGCCTATGTGTTGATGGTGCCTTCGCTAGGCCTGGCACTCGGCGTCGGCCAGTGCGCCAATCCGAATGGCTCCATCGGCATCTCCCGTGCACTGACCGCGATGCTCGCCTACGACATTCCGTTTGTGATTGTGATCTTCGGCGTCTCCTGGCAGGCCGGCAGCAATAATCTCGTCGACATCATTGCGCTGCAGCAGGTCGACGGAATCGCCAGTTGGGGCATCGTTCAGACGCCCTTGCTGGCCTTTGCCGGACTGTTCGCCTTGCACGCCATCCTCGGTAAACATCCGTTCGAGATCTATATTGCACCCGCGGAGATCGCCACCGGCCCGATGGTGGAAATGGGTGGTAAATACCTCGGCGGTCTGTTCGTGATGCAGTGCTTTCAGCTCTATACCGCCGGGGTCATCTATACCAGCCTGTTTCTGGGCGGCGGTGAGAACTGGCTGACATTCCTGATCAAGAGTTTCGCGGTGGTGGACGTGCCGATCTGCATCGCCTATCTGTTTCCGCGCTTCCGCACCGAGGATGTTATACGGCTGGTGTGGAAATGGCCGGTTATGCTCGGTCTGATCGGCATTGCGTTTGTAATGAATTGAATATGCCGTCATCCCGGCGTATACCGGGATCCAGGAGGTTCACCACTGGATTCCGGCATGCGCCGGAATGACGGTCGAAAATGAAGTAGCGCAGCACCCCTAGAGGGACACTACTATGATCAAAGACATTCCTATCATCACCGAGTCGCCACAGCAGCCGCGCCGCACTAATCCGCTCGCGCATGTGTTCGACGAGCTGATGAACTTCGCCCGCTCGCGTTCGCTGTTCATGCTGCACTATTGCACCGGCTGTGGCGCCATCGAGCTGCCACCGGCCATGACCTCGCGCTTCGACATGGAGCGACTGGGTATTCAACCCATGGTGACGCCGCGTCAGGCGGATATCCTGCTGGTTACCGGCTACGTCTCCATCAAGACGCTCAAGCGCATCATCCTCACCTATGAACAGATGGGCTCGCCGAAATACGTGATCGGCATCTGCTCCTGCACCGTCAACGGCGGCATGTACTGGCAGAGCTACGCGACTGCCAAGAAGCTCGACGAATATATTCCTGTGGATCTCTACATCGCCGGCTGCATGCCGCGTCCCGAGGCGGTGATCTCCGGTCTGCAGAAGCTGATCGAGAACATCAAACACGGCAAGTCGGACAACTGGAAGGATTACTACCAGCGCTACGATCATTATCTCGGTAACCAGCAGCACCTGTTCGGCAATAACTGGCAGACCCCGACCGATGTGATCGCCGAGGCGCGCAATTACGGTGTGTTCGGACCACAGACACTCGGCGCGCATACCGAGCTGCTGGAGTCCGTGCAGAAACCCCTGCTACCGCTGGAGATGAAACTGTGAGTCAGGAACTGGCGCGCATGCTCGATTCGCTGACGAAAGACATCGCCGGCGCGAAGGTCACGCTCAAGCGGTCGCGGCGCATGCGCATCGATGTCGATGCCGATGCCCTGCCCACACTGCTGGAACTGTTGCAGGGGCGCGGCAGCTATGTACATCTGTCCGCCATTACCTGCGTCGACTGGATCGAGGATAAACAGTTCGAACTCGTCTATCACGTCTGGTCTTACGAAAGTAACTCGCTGGTGTCCGCGCACACCCGCATCCCGCGCGATCCGGGCGTCTACCTGTCGATCTACGATCTGTACAAACCGGCGGCGTTTTTCGAACGCGACATACACGAAATGTTTGGCCTGTATTTCGAAGGCAGTCCGTCGATGGAGAAATTCATCCTCACCGAATGGGAAGGCCCGCCACCGATGCGCAAGGATTTCGATTCCGAAGCCTGGGTGAGAGATACCTTCATCGAACGCGACTACAACCCCGAATGGTTGCAGGAACTGACCGAGGCCGGCGGTGGCATCGCGATCCGTCCGCAGGACATCCGCAAATGAGACCGGAAAACTATCAGGCTATCAATCACCCGCCCAGCCATGAGTACGAACTGAACTTCGGCCCCAATCATCCGGGTATCGAAGGCAACTACGCACTCAAAGTCAAGCTGCAAGGCGACCAGGTCGTCGAGGCGCACGCCGACGGTGGTTATCTGCATCGCGGCTTCGAGAAGCTGATGGAAGGCCGGCTGTGGATCCAGAACATCGCCCTGGTGCCGCGTATATGCGTGCCCGATCCGGTGCCGATGGAAATGGCCTACTCGCTGGCCGTAGAGGAAATCGGCGGACTGGAAGTTCCGATCCGTGCGCAATGGATTCGCGTCATGCAATTGGAGCTGTCGCGCATTGCCGCGCACCTGTTCACCTTCGGTGGTCACGCGGCGACCACCGGCATGTACACCACCATGTATTGGGGTGTTGCTGATCGCGATCTGTTCCTGGATCTGTTTGAAGAACTCACCGGCGGACGTGTCTATCACATCTACAATATTCCCGGCGGCGTACGGCGTGATATCCCGGACGGTTATCTGGATCGCGTCACTTCAACGCTCGATTACCTCGAATCGCGCCTGCCGGATTACGACAATCTGTTCTTCACCAATCAAGTGTTCGTGAAACGCGCCAGCGGGACCGGCACCATGACGCAGCAACAGGCGCTCGAATGGGGCGTGACCGGTCCGAACCTGCGCGCCACGGGACTCAAGCTCGATGTGCGTCGCGATGATCCCTATCTGGTCTATGACGAAATTGATTTCGATATCGCCACCGAAGAGGCCGGCGATGCCTGGGCGCGGACCTTGGTGCGGCGCAAGGAACTGCAGCAAAGTATTCGCATTGTGCGTCAAGTGATCGAACGCCTACCGTCCATCGGTGGACCCATTCGCTGTCCGATACCCAACCCACTGGCGTGGAACGTTCCTGCCGGTGAGGCCTATGCACGCATCGACTCATCCAAAGGTGAAGTCGCCTACTACGTCGTCTCGACCGGCGGTGACAAACCCTACCGCGTGCACGTGCGTGGTCCTTCATGCATGCATGCCGTGCAGGTTCTGGAAAATCTGGTCACCGGCGGCCGTCTTGAAGACATAGCTCAAATCATGTTCTCACTGGATGCCTGTCCTCCGGAGGTTGATCGCTGATGACCGACATCGACTATAAAGCCAAAGGCAGCATTCTAAATCCGCTGAAGAACCTGCAGTTCCTTGGCCGACGCCCGGTCACCGTACCGCTGGAACCACGTCCGGCCTCGGCCAACTACCGTGGCTTCCATCTTAACGACTGGGAAAAGTGTATCGGCTGCAGCACCTGCCAGAAGGTCTGCGACAACGCCGCCATCACCATGATCCGCATCCCCGAACTGCAGGAAGATCCGTTGCTAGGCGTACGTAATCTGCGCCCCGCCATCGACTACGGACGTTGTTGCTGGTGCGGACTGTGCGTGGATATCTGCCCGACCGGTTCGCTGTCACTGTCACGTGAATATGTCCACACCTGTACCCAGAACGAGATCGACAGCTACTTCGTGCTGCCGGATTCCAACGGTATGCATGGCAAGTCCTACGGTCATGGCTGGCGCAAGACGGCCGACGCTGACCTGGTCGATTTGTCGCGCCACACCATGGCACAGCTCGAACCTCCACAGCGCAGCGACAACTTCGATGAGATCATGCTCGGCTTCACGCGTCAGGAGGCCATCCTTGAGGCCTCGCGCTGCGTGCAGTGTGGCATGTGTCATGATGCCTGCCCGACGCACATGGATGCACCTGAATACATTCGCGCTATCTGGCAGGACGATCCGGAAGAAGCCGTGCGCCAGATCTATCGCACCAATCCGTTTGCCGAGGTATGCGGACGCGTCTGTACCCACCGCTGCGAAACAGCCTGCTCAGTCGGTCGACGCGGAGAACCGGTCGCGATCCGTTGGCTGAAACGTTACGCCATGGACGCGGTTTCTCCGGAGCGTGTCAAAGAGATTGCGGCGGAAACCAAATCCGACTACATGACCGGCAAACGCATCGCCATCATCGGCGCGGGTCCGGCCGGCCTGACCGCCGCATTTGATCTGATCAAACTAGGCCATCAGGTGGATGTCTACGAAGGCTTAGCTGAAGCCGGCGGCATGACGCGCTGGGGCATTCCCGAATATCGCCTGCCGGCCGCGGCACTCGCGCGCGATGTCGATGTCATCACCTCCTTGGGCGTGAAGATCCATTACAACCAGTGGATTGGCCGTGAAATCGATATGGCACAACTGCAACTCGGATACGATGCAGTGTTGCTCGCGATCGGCCTGGGCCTGGGACGCTCCACGCGCATCCCGGGATCGGACCATCCGCAGGTACGCAAAGCGGTTGAATTACTGCGCGAGATATCGGAAGGCAAGCTCTTTGCGATACCGCGCTCCGCCGTCGTAATCGGCGGCGGCAACGTTGCCATGGACATTGCCCGTAGTCTTGCACGCCTGCAACAGCGCGAA
>JBGSOE010000267.1:0-4773 GCA_041739295.1 Thiohalobacterales bacterium
GAATTAATCAGAGGTTCCTTAAATTAATCGCAGGTGCCGACAGAGCCCATGCGGCAGCGGCGTCTATCTACCCACGTGGTGTTGCTTAACAGCGCGCCAGTAAAGTCTGCGCCCGTCAGATCCGCTTCACTCAGGTTTGCACCCGTCAAATCGACATTGCGCAGATCTGCATCAATCAATATCGCATGATCCAATTGCGCCTTGACCATGCTTGCTCCTTGTAGTTTTACACGTTCAAGTCGCGCGTTGGTCAGGCGTGCATAACTGAAATCGGTACGCTGAAGATTAGCGTCGGTGAAATCGGCTAATTCGAAATTGCCATGTGACAGACTTGCGCCATCCAGATCAGCCTCTGTGAAACGTGCGTCATAGAAAGCTGAATCACGCAGATCAGCATTGATCAGTTTGGCTTGTTGAAACTGGGCACGGTCAGCGCGAATACGGCTCATGCGGGAGTCCCGAAAATCAGCCGATGTCAGAATTGCACCAGTCAGGTTGGCTGTTTCCAGATGAGCAGCATGCAGATGCGCATGATCCAGATTGACGAAACTCAAATCGGCGCCACGTAGATTGGCCCCATCAAGGATGGCCTGATTAAGGTCGGCGCGCGCTAACGCAGCTTTGCTCAGATTGGCGTCCTTGAGGTTGGCACCTGCAAATGTGCAGCGGCTCCAATTCACACTGGGTTGTGGTGGGTTATCGCAGCCGGCAACAACATTTCCGGACATCATGGACAAAATGGCAGTGCCAGCGAGCAATAGTTTATTAATGCCCCTCATTCCCCTATTAGGTCGTTTTGGCTGAACGGTCATGATTGGCTCCGGGGTAATGCCACCTAAGGTTCCACTAATTTGGATGCCGCCAGGAGACTGTTGATATGCGAATCATTCTATTGGGTGGACCCGGTGCAGGCAAAGGCACTCAGGCTACTTTCATCAAAGATAATCTCAGCATCCCTCAGCTTCCACTGGTGACATGATGCGTGCAGTAGTAAAGGGGGCACACCTTTCAGGTATTGAAGCCAAGAAAATAATGGATACTGGAGGTCTAGTTTCAGACGAGATTGATTGGGCTTGGTGAAAGAACGTGTTGCTTAGGCTGATTGCGCCAAGGGTTTCCTGTTAGCGAGCTTCCCGCACACTATACCGCAGGCCAAGGTCGTCAAGGCGAAGGAAATTAAGGTCTTCTCCGTTTGAATTGACGCTGCGGTGACGCTAAGGAAGAGGCGGTAGGCAAATGCTTCACGGTCTATCATGGGCAAACCGAGTCGCTGATCGCCTACTGCAGCAAGTGAACAGCATCGGGGGAGGCTAATTCACCGAAACACATAAAGTTGATGGGAACCGGTCTGGCCGAGTCGATCCGTGGCACCATTTTCGCTGCGCTGAAGGAATCCATCTAACTTGCCTGCGAACGAAAGCCGAGACGCCTAAAGCACCCAGGCTATTTTGTGTTCACTGGTTTGATAGTGTAGGCACGAATTGTTTTCTAACGGCAATAAGCCAGTTTTCTACGCAACGACTGCTGAGTTCATGCGTCGGATTTCCATCGTTTGCAGCGTAAGCAATTTCTTACAATCCATTTTTACCCTTGAGCTACCATATTGGCAGAGTAATGCAGGCCTAGATTTATTATTCAATATAAACAGTCATATTCAGCCTATCATCTTAGGCGACTTATCAAGAGTGACGCCTAAATTTTGGCATTCCTATTAATCTTGTAAATATTGCCGACACTATTTGCCTCAGACTCTGTTTGTTCTTTATGCATTAAATAGGGTAACGTAGCCACAGGGCCAGTCCGAATTATGGGGAGCGGATACCCTAATAAAGATAAGACAGAACGACGAAAACCGCATATCACTCTGTGTGTTCGCTGAGCGTCACAATAATGGCGCAGATGGGGTGGAAGCGAGAAACTACAAGAATTTGAAGTCGGGTATGCGACAGTTTGCACATAGCTTTATATTACCCATAAACCAATAACTACGCAGGCTGTAAGCCTGCGTCCTGTACACATGGATGTGGTGTGCGGGAGATTGCCTTAGATGGCCGGTACTGCAATATCTGATTCACTCGACGCTGGGGCGTGCCGCAAGGTACTTCGCCTCCTTGAAGCGTTGCGTCAGTCGCAGGCTGGTAGTGTCATCTACCGTCAGATCGAGCGAATGCTCGACGAAATGGTTACTTCCAATAGTGAAATTCAGCAGGCGTATGCCAATATTGCGACTGCATTGCTGGATACCTACGCAGGACACCTCCATAAAGGTTCGCCACTACAGGTACAGGTAAGGCTGCTGCGGACCCGCCTGCAACCGCCGTTATCGGTTTCCGATATCAAGGCGCTGCAACAATACATTGAAGTCTATAACGAGCAGATCGCGCATATTCAGGATCTGGACGAGGTTGTGTTTGCGCAGGCGGTCCGGCCACTGCTGCAGGCCTTCGGTATAGAAGAGGCGGACAGTACACCCGGTAGCGTATCGGTGGTTGATCAAGCGCCGGTTGCGGTCACGCCCGTTACGACGGAGCCTGTTCAGCCCGCAGTGCCCTGCGCCCCGTATGTCGCAGAGCCGACAGCCCCTGTTCAGCCAGCCGAATGGGGAGAGGATGACTCCGCTACATCTGAGCCTGAGTCCTACCCGGCAGCCCGCGAATGGGTTCGCCCTCTTTCCGAACGTCACCCACTGGATTCTCTAGGCGGTCAGCCGACACTCAAGCGGGAATCTGCCGGTGATGTCGAAGAACTCAACGAGCCTAGCGAGACAGGTGAAAACGAGGAGCGGCGTGGAGGCTCATATCGCAATAACCAGCTCGATGCGCGTCGACGTGATATCCAGGAATTGCAGGCAGGCCTTGCGCAACAGGTGCTGGATACTATCGCCCAGAACCAGGAATTCGGTGTTCTGCTGGAGGTGGTGCTTAGCGAGCTGCGCCAGGTCGGCGATGTTTCCGAGCTGGAAAACCTGCGTTGGTCGCTGATTCGTGAGATCGAAAAATTGATGTCAGGGCATCATGAACTCGCGGATAAGCTCGACAGTACCCATCATTATCTGCAGGTTATCGAATCTGACAGTCGGCAGCTCACTGACGAATTGTCACGTGTGCGGCTACTAAGTTTGACGGATGAACTGACTGGCCTTCCGAATCGGCGTGCCTTCCTGCGACGCCTGGAAGATGAGGTTGCCCGTGTTCAACGCTATGGATTCCCGTTGACGTTGGCACTCATGGATCTCGACAAATTCAAAGAGATTAATGACAAGTACGGGCATGCTGGTGGTGATGAGGTGTTGCGTGTCTATTCCAAGAATATACTGTCTATTTTCCGTCATCACGACTTAGTGGCGCGCTACGGTGGTGAGGAGTTTGCGGTACTGTTGCCAAACACCGAGAGCGAGGGCGCGTTGCGGGCATTGACCAAGGTCAAGAATCGTTGTGCGGAAACCCGCTGGCAGAGCAACGGCTCCGTCGTGTCGGTGCCAACCTTCTCGGCAGGCTTGGCTTTGTATAAGCCCGGTGAAACTTCCACAGCCTTTGTGGAGCGTGTCGATAAAGCACTCTATCGGGCCAAGCGCCTGGGACGCAACCGCGTCGAGATGGATATGACCTATCAGACCGAGGGCGAGAGTCGGGCGCCGTCACAGACGAGTGCCGAACCGACCTGATGTCTATTTACCTGGCCTTTGCGGCTTAGAAAATTAGTAACCCCGCAGTTTTCCTTGTTCGTCATCTTCCGCTGATATTCGTATAATGATGGTCGATACCAGCCGAGTGCCAAGCGGAGATTGATAGTGGCTACAGTAGAACTCACCAAAGAGAATTTCCAAGACGTGGTCGGCAATAATGACTTCGTGATCATCGACTTCTGGGCGCCTTGGTGCGGCCCATGCCGCAATTTCGCGCCTATTTATGAAGCATCTTCTGAAAAGTATACCGACATCGTGTTTGGCAAGGTCAATACCGAAGAGGAACAGGAGTTGGCGTCCTACTTCCAGATTCGTTCTATACCCACCCTGATGCTATTTCGCGAAAAGGTTATCATTTTCTCGCAGCCGGGCATGCTACCTGCCAATGCCTTCGATGACCTGATCAGCCGTGCCAAAGAGCTGGATATGGATCAGGTGCGCAAGGATATTGCCGAGCAAGAAAGCCAAGCCTGAAAACGCGTGCCGTACTCAATCTACTGAGCAGTACGCATCAGCTAGCATTGATTACACCCGTTCGTGTTGAATGCATCCGGCGCGAACGGATGATGTTTAATCATCGCATTCAGTCCTACCCAAAAACGACCTTGGCCACATCACGGAAGTGGCTGGCGAAATGTGCCTGCATCCCGGTGCGAATGTGTTCGGGCAGTTCTTCGTAATCGCGGCGGTTTGCTTCCGGCAGGATGAGTTCATGGACTCGGCTACGACGTGCTGCAATCACCTTCTCGCGGACGCCGCCAATCGGCAGTACCTGGCCGGTCAGCGTCAACTCGCCGGTCATCGCCAGTGGTCGACCAATGCGTTCATTGCGCGCCAGCGACAGCAATGCCGTCGCCATGGTGATTCCCGCACTCGGACCATCCTTAGGTGTGGCCCCTTCAGGCACATGCAAATGTACGAAGGATGCATCGAAAAATTCAGGGTCACCCTCATATTGTTTAAGGTGGCTGGACACATAGCTGTAGGCGATCTCGGCCGACTCCTTCATGACGTCACCGAGTTGGCCCGTGAGTTTAAAGCCGCGCTGCTTACTGTGTATCCGTGAAGCCTCAATATTCAGCGTTACA
>JBGSOE010000271.1:0-2018 GCA_041739295.1 Thiohalobacterales bacterium
AATTCGCACTGACATTACCCATATCAAACAGGCCGAAGCCACGCTGCAAGAGAGCGAAGGGCGCCTGCGCCGTAGTCAGGTCTACGCCAACATAGGCACCTGGGATTGGAATATCCAGACCGGCGAACTCTATTGGTCGGAGCGTATCGCTACGTTGTTCGGTTATCCGCAGGGTGTGTTGGAAACCAGTTATGCGAATTTCATAGAGGCGGTGCATCCGGATGACCGTCAGCAGGTAATCGATGCGGTTGGGGCCTGCGTGGAGCGGGGTGTCGATTACAACATCGAACACCGTTGTGTCTGGCCCGACGGTACGGTGCACTGGTTGCTGGAACGCGGTGACGTGGTGCGCGCCACGGATGGCACACCGCTGCATATGTTAGGTGTGGTGCAGGACATTTCAGCGCGCAAGCGAACAGAATCGGCATTGGCGAAACAACGTTCGCAGTTGTTAAAGGCGCAACGCCTCGCCCGGCTGGGCAACTGGACCGCGGATCTCGTGACCGGCGAACTCCGCTGGTCGGAGGAGATTTACCGCATCTTCGGCTACGAGCCGGACAGTTTTACGCCCAGCGTCGAGGCCTTCCATCACGCGGTGCACCCTGAAGACATCGAGCAGGTGTATGCGAGTGAACGCCGTGCCGCCGCGACCGGCGTGCATGACGTGGTGCACCGGATCGTGCGCCCAGATGGTGAAATCCGTTTCGTGCATGAACTCGCCGAAACCGTTCGTAATGACGACGGAAGCGCTGTGTGTCTGGCCGGTACGGTGCAGGATGTCACCGAGCTTAAACGGGCGGAGCAGGCGATGGTCGCCGCTAAAGAAGAAGCGGAACGCGCCAGTAGGGCCAAGTCAAATTTCCTCTCCAGCATGAGTCACGAATTGCGTACACCAATGAACGCAGTTCTCGGTTTTGCTCAGTTGCTGGAACACGATGCCGGTCTTGACGACGGGCAGCGTGACAGCGTGCACGAGATCCTCACGGCGGGACGGCATTTGCTCGAACTGATCAATGAGGTGCTTGACCTCTCCAAGGTGGAATCAGGTCGTATTGATCTGTCCCTGGAATCGCTCGACCTGTGTGAGGTGGTGCGGGAGAGTATCAATCTAGTCCTGCCGTTGGCTGAGGCGCGCGGGATTCACCTGCAGCAGCAGTGCCTGCAGAGGGGGCCGGTGCTGGCCGACCGTGTGCGTCTCAAACAGGTGCTACTCAATCTGCTTGCCAATGCCATCAAGTACAACCGCGAGGGTGGCAGCGTGCAGGTAGAATTGGAGGCTAAGGCACAGCAGCAAATGCGAATCAGCGTGACGGATACTGGTCAGGGGATCCCGGCCGAGCGTATTGATGAATTGTTCCAGCCCTTCAATCGTCTTGATGCAGAGGCCAGCGGGGTGGAGGGTACCGGCATTGGGCTGACCATCACCCGCCGCCTGGTCGAAATGATGGGCGGTGTGATCGGAGTGGACAGCAAGCTGGGTATAGGTAGCCGTTTCTGGATCGACCTGCCGCTGGAGACGTTGGCCGAAGTCAATTGGACTAACGTAATGCCTGCGTCTGGATCGCCGGCCTGCCTGGACGATATGCAGCAACAGACGGTCCTCTACATTGAGGACAATCTGGCCAATTTGAAACTGGTGAGTCAACTGCTGAGTCAACGTCGGCATATTAATCTGATTACCGCGCATACGCCGGAGTTGGGCCTGGAATTTGCGACCGCTCACCGGCCGGGATTGATCCTGCTCGATATCAATATGCCGAGGATGGATGGTTATCAGGTTTTGCGTGCCCTGCAGGTAGATGAGCACCTCAAGACGATCCCAGTGGTGGCAGTGTCCGCCTACGCCATGCCGAGCGATATCGAGCGCGGCCGGGCAGCTAATTTTGCAGATTATCTGACCAAGCCGTTGGATGTGACACGTTTCAATGCTGTACTGGATCGCTGGCTTAGCCGTGATACGCAGTCTGTCAAGGAGGAGTTGTTGTGAATGAAAAATTGAATAATGCGCGTATCCTCAT
>JBGSOE010000281.1:0-2688 GCA_041739295.1 Thiohalobacterales bacterium
CAGAAGTCGATGATGGTTTCGCCCAGCTCGGTGATGCGGTCGTAGTCTTCTTCGCTTTCCATCTTCATGAAAGGAATTACGACGGTGCCCATCAGGTCGCCGATCTTCAGGGTACGCTTACCACCGATCAGGATGGTAACGCCCTTGTCGTCACCTGGGCTCAGAGCCTTGGTCATGACATTCAGGCAGTGCATGCAACGCACGCAGTTGCGGTTGTCGACCGTCAGGGTGTCGTCATCATTCAGGGTCAGCGCTTGTGTCGGGCAACGCGTGGTGACGTTGTCGATCACATACTGGCGGCCTTTCTTGGCAACGAACGCCTTCACTTCAGCTTGATCAACCTTCATGTCATCGCGCCAGGTACCAATGATTGCGAAATCGGAACGCTCAATGGCGTTCTGACAATCATTCGGGCAACCGGACACTTTGAACTTGAACTTATACGGCAGGGCCGGCCGATGCACGTCATCGGTAAAGCGGTTGAGCAGCTTGCGATGAATGTTGTGCTCGGAACAGCAGCTCTGTTCGCAACGGGCCGCGCCGACACAGGACATACCCGTACGCACGCACGGACCGGCGCCACCCAAATCCCAACCGTAGGAGTTGATGTCGTCGAAGAAATGCTGGGTGCCTTCGCTGGTGGTACCGATGAACATGATGTTACCGGTCTGACCGTGGAAGGTCACCAGACCAGAACCATGTTTTTCCCAGCTATCGCCGAGCTGTTTCAGCATGGCGGTGGTGTAGAAGTTGCCGGCAGGCGGCTGAACGCGGATGGTGTGAAATTCTTTGGACTCGGGGAAGGCGCTAGCTACTTCGGAGAAGCGGGGAATGATGCCGCCGCCGTAACCGAACACGGAAACCGTGCCGCCTTTCCAGTAACCCTTGCGGGTTTCGTAGGAGTGTTCCAACTGGCCAAGCAGGGAGTTAGTTACGTCACGGATGCGTTTCTCCGGATGCTGATCACGTAACCGCTTGATGCCGGAGATGAAGCTCGGCCATGGGCCGTTTTCAAGCTCGTCGAGCATCGGAGTTTCATGGTGTTTATCGGCCATGTCTGTCTCCTTAAGATTCTTAGGAATGGCAGGTTATGCAACTAAATAAGTACACAGTGTTAGAAGTGTACTCGCTTCAATCGAAAATCATTTTAAAGCTGCTCGTAAACATAGTGCAGCAGAAACAGGACGTATCGATTACGACTCAATACCCCTAGTTACCCGTGCGAGGCAGTCTAGGGATCTGACTCCCAAGAGAATACCCTACCCATGGGGTGTTTCGGGGCCGGTAGCCTATCCCAAACGAGATAGTACAGCAATAACCGTATTCACTTATTTACCCATAGGTTTTAGTGCATCCACAGTTTGTCGGTCGCAATAATTAGCGTTTTATTATATGCTTACGAACCTAACACGCATGAAATTGTGTTCTGCGCGCTGAACATGGACTCTGAGCCTGCGAAAGATGGCATGCGCAGCACGTCCTGTCTAGCTAAGGAACCGCTGATTAATTTGATCAAGCGAGCAGATGCAAGGCGCGGACAGGCGAAAAAACGGAGTTTACACGGCGTAAATGAGTATTTTGAGCTTGGCAGCAACGCGGCAGATGCCGCTTCAGCGAATTAATCAGAGGTTCCTTAACAAATTTAACACTCGATCCGTCATGAGCCAGCCATACGACAATCCATTTCGAATCGCTAACCATAAAGGCTACACCGAGTGGCGCGCGCGTAAGCTGGCGAACTATCCCGCTTCAGTTCGTGAATTGACGGTTCAGATCGCGAATTTGGCGCAGGTCGATGTTGCGGAACATGCGGCCATAATCTCCGCATGCCGGCGTGCGAATCTGGCCATTTTCACAACTGATTCAGCGGCTATAGATAAATCTGACATTCGTCAATTTGGCCAGAAATTAGGTCTGAACCGATTGGATACAAATCTTTATGCTGACGAGGATGGCATTACTGCGCTGCAGGTGTCCGAGGTCGATCGTAGGCGTGATTACATCCCCTACACCAACCGTCGGCTAAACTGGCACACCGACGGGTACTACAATTCATCAGGACAGCAGATTAAAGGCTTCCTGATGTTTTGTGTGCGGGATGCCGCAGAGGGTGGTGAAAACCAACTGCTGGATCATGAAATTGCCTATATATTGCTACGTGATGCCGATCCGCGCTTCATTGAGGCATTGATGCACCCGCAGGCGATGACAATTCCCGCTAATATCGAACAGGGCATAGAAATACGCCCTGAAGAAACGGGCCCCGTGTTTTTCCAGGATGCCGGCACCGGTAATCTGCATATGCGCTACAGCGCACGAACCCGCAATATTCATTGGCGGGACGATCCTCTGACGCAGGCCGCTGCGGAATTCCTGCAGAATTTATGGGAAGAAGGTAGTCCTTATGTCTATCACCATCGGCTAATGCCAGGTCAGGGGCTCATCTGCAATAATGTACTGCATAGCCGGACCGCATTTCAGGATAATCAGGCCACGGGGCAGAGTAGACTTATGTACCGCGCCCGCTATTACGATCGTATCGCCGGTACGGATTTCGCCTGACGAGACATGGAGAGGCGAAGCCGAAGTCGAGGAGCCCCCGGTAGTCGCGGGGCTGTCGGGCGAAGCAGCCAGCCCTTTAGCGACGTCAAGTCACTGTGGCGCTTTTCAGCCGCAGAACGAACCGGG
>JBGSOE010000323.1:0-10314 GCA_041739295.1 Thiohalobacterales bacterium
TTTTCGTGTGCTTCCGTGGCAAATGCAGTTTATAGGTTTAACGTTTGTAAATGGTTTCCTGACACCGTAAACGGAGAGTCCCCTCTCCCCTCGCGGGAGAGGGGGCTGGCTGAAACTGACTCACCCTCTCCCTGGCCCTCCCCCGTCAAGGGGGAGGGGACTTCCTTTTAACCTAAAAAAATCATTTCAGCCACGGAATCACACGGAAGACACTGAAACACAGTACCTTCCTGGAGCGACTATTCACCCCCTTGCGGGTGATGGATGTGCCTGCGTGAAACTTATGATCTGGTCCGTGTTTTTCCGTGTGATTCCGTGGCAAATGCGGTTTATAGGTTTAAATTATCTGCCTTCTCTAAACGTCCAGTCCCAGTGCCAGCAGGAGTCCACGCGCCTTGGCGCGGGTTTCAGCCAATTCCCGTTCCGGATCGGAGTCAGCCACAATACCCGCGCCCGCGCGTAATTCTAACGCCCTGCCCTGTTGTTCCAGGGTACGTATCAGAATATTCAGATCCATGTCGCCATCACGATTCAGATAGCCCATAGAGCCGGTGTAGGCGCCACGTGTCCGCGATTCCAACTCGGCGATGATCTCCATGCAGCGTACCTTGGGACAGCCTGTGATGGTACCGCCGGGAAACAATGCGCGAATCACCTGCCCCGGCGTCGTGCCCGTGCGCAACCTGCCCTGCACGTTGGAGACAATATGATGCACATGGGCATAAGACTCCAGCACCATCAGCTCATCAACGCGCACTGTACCGGGCTCACAAACACGTCCGAGGTCATTGCGTTCCAGATCGATAAGCATGATGTGCTCGGCACGTTCCTTGGGGTGTGCCAGCAATTCGCGTGACAGTGCAGTATCGGCATCCGCGCCCTGCCCTCGTGGTCGTGTGCCAGCGATAGGCCGGGTATCCACCAGCCCGTTGCGTACCCGTACCAGACGCTCTGGTGAAGAGCTGATGACCGCATGATCACCCCAGGTGACCAGACCATTGAAAGGCCCAGGGTTGTGGGTGCGCAAACGCCGATAGATCTGGCTGGGTGCCACCTCCGTTGCGAATTCAGCATGCCAGGTACGAGCAAGATTAGCCTGAAACACGTCACCCTCGCGTATGTACTCAAGCGTGCGCCGCACCCATTGAAGATAGTGCTCCGGTGGGTCTTCGCTGAGTGTCATCTTGGGCAGCACTGAAGCAGCAGTCTCGGCTTGCCCGATTAACGTATCAATATCCGCCTGTAACTCTGCTAATCGCGGCTCGGTACCGGACTCAGTCAATAGCCAGAGACATTTCTCGGCATGATCACGAATCACCGCCGTGCGAAACCGGGTTGCGATAGCGATCGGCTGTTGTGCCGTGATCGCAGGCAAATGCAGACGCGGTTCAATCTGTGCGGCAAGTTCATAGCCGAGATAAAGAAACCAACCGCCGCGAAACGGTAACCTGCTACTGGCATCTGTCCGCGCAATAGATTCAGCCTGCCAACGCACATCCAATGCGGCCAGGAAATCCTGATTGTCGCCCGCGATACCATCGAGTCGCATATCGCCTGTGAGCACCAGTGTGGCCTCAGGAAACGCAAACAGGATGTCGTAGTTGGCCTGCTGACCGGGTGAAGTGCTCTGCAGCAGATGGGGGTAACGTTCGGGATTCAGTTCATGTAGTCGCAGGGGATCGAATGTGACATCGATGCGCCGCACTGCGACTGGTGGAGTCTCGGGCGGGGTTTCAGATGCTTCGATGTTGTTCCGCATACGTCATCTATGCCAGCCGATCCTGGAGGGTGCCGGTGAGCGCAGCGAACCGCACTTTGAAATCAAAATTGTCCGGCTGATATTGCGACGCGGCCTATCCGGATTAGACCACAGATAAACCCCAGCTATAGATTATTGTAACCGGCGAAGAACGATACTGCCGTTAGTCCCACCGAAACCAAAGGAGTTTGACAGCGCGACATCGATCTTCATCTCGCGCGCTGTATTTGGCACATAATCGAGATCGCAATCGGGATCCGGTGTTGTGTAGTTGATGGTGGGTGGTGCAACCTGATCGCGAATAGCCAGGGCGGTAAACACCGCCTCAACACCACCAGCCGCGCCCAGCAGATGTCCTGTCATGGATTTGGTGGAACTCATGGCAACTGTTTTGGCATAGTCGCCAAGCGCCGTTTTTACAGCCATGGTCTCGGCCTTGTCACCAGCCGGGGTCGAGGTACCATGTGCATTGATATATTGAACTTGATCGGTGTTTACATGAGCGTCGCGCAGCGCATTGAGCATGCAGCGTTTGGCGCCTTCACCACCTTCGGATGGCTGGGTCATATGGTGGGCATCACCACTCATGCCGTAGCCGACCACCTCGGCATAGATCTTCGCGCCACGGGCGCGGGCATGCTCGTATTCTTCCAAAACCAACACGCCGGCACCGTCGCCCAATACGAAACCATCGCGGTCTTTATCCCACGGACGGCTGGCAGTTGCTGGATCATCGTTACGCGTGGAGAGTGCACGGGCAGCGGCGAAGCCACCCAGGCCCAGCGGGGTGGTGGCCATCTCGGCACCACCGGCGACCATGACATCGGCATCGCCATAGGCAATGATACGCGCGGCCTCACCGATATTGTGCGTACCCGTTGTGCAGGCAGTAACGATGGCTATATTCGGGCCTTTCAATCCATGCATGATGGACAGATTACCCGAGATCATATTGATGATACTGGCCGGAACGAAGAACGGCGATATCTTACGCGGGCCGCCTTCTTCCAATGCACTGTGCTGGCGCTCGATGGTATAGAGGCCACCTATACCGGAACCGATCGCTACGCCAATGCGCTCAGCGTTGGCCTCCGTCACTTCCAAGCCGGAATCCGCAATGGCCTGACAGCCGGCTGCAATACCATAGTGGACGAAAGGGTCCATTTTTTTGGTGTCTTTGGCCGTGATGTACTGGGTCGGATCGAAACCGAGAATGGTGCCGCCGAAACGCACCGAGAAATTGGACACATCAAAGGCATCGATCGGACGTATCCCGCCACGACCGGCCAGTATGTTTTCCCAAGCCTCGGCAACGGTATTGCCGACGGGTGAAATTATGCCCACTCCCGTGATGACGACACGTCGCTTTGACACAGGTCACTTCCTCATTCGAAGAGCGAAAGCCTTTTCAGCCACGCTTTCTGTACGCTGCCTGCCTTGATCACCACCTAAGCGGGCAGGATCGAGACAGGCAAAGATAACAGCTATTTTTTCTTTCCTTTGAGACTCACGCGGAAAACGCTGAATCCTTCAAAAAAGAAAAGGCCGCGACCACCCGCGTGGTAGCGGCTTTTTAAACACCATGCAGAACAAATCAGGCCTGATGTGAGTTGATATAGTCGATCGCCTGCTGAACAGTGGTGATCTTCTCGGCATCTTCATCCGGAATCTCGCACTCGAACTCTTCTTCAAGTGCCATCACCAGCTCGACCGTGTCCAGTGAGTCTGCGCCAAGATCATCTACAAAGGATGCCGCGATGGTGACTTCCTCTTCTTTAACACCTAGCTGCTCGACAACGATCTTCTTGACGCGTTCTTCGACATTACTCATGACGGGTATTTCCTCCAGGAACCAGGCCACTTAAGGCCGCGGCCGGTATTGTAGTTAAAAGCCTATGGTCAATCCAGTGAAAATCCACCTTTGATTTAACTCAAGTGGACTCTATAACATTCTTAATAACTTACTTAAATAACAATAGTATAACTAACTTTCCCCATTAATTATTTACGCCATATACATGCCGCCGTTAACATGCAAAGTTTCACCGGTGATGTAAGCCGCCGCCTCGGAGGCCAAAAATACCACTGCATTGGCAATATCCTGTGCCGATCCCAGGCGAGCCAGCGGGATATTCGTCAATAATGCGGCGCGTTGCTCATCACTCAGCGCACGGGTCATATCGGTATCAATGAAACCAGGCGCGACCGTATTCACCGTAATACCACGTGAGCCGATTTCGCGCGCCAGGGATTTTGCAAAGCCGATCATACCGGCCTTGGCGGCCGCATAATTGGCCTGACCTGGATTACCGGTAAGACCCACCACCGAGGCAATGTTGATGATGCGGCCCTTGCGCGCCTTCATCATACTGCGCATGCAGGCCTTACTCAGTCGGAATACCGAACTCAGATTGGTATCGATGACCGCATCCCAATCATCAGCTTTCATACGCATCAATAACGTGTCGCGGGTAATGCCGGCGTTATTGACCAGGATCGAAACGCTGGCCAATTCAGCTTCAATATCCTTGATTAGATTTTCAATGGAGTCGGCATCGGTAACATTCAGTACCTTGCCAACACCTTTGATGGATGCAGCCGCAAAGGCGTCACTAATGGCCTGCGCACCACCAGCGGAGGTCGCCGTACCGATAACCGTTGCACCCTGACGCCCAAGCTCCAGGGCGATTGCCTGGCCGATACCACGGCTGGCGCCGGTGACGAGGGCGATTTCGTTGGTCAGTGACATAGATTCAACCTCTGTTCAGGAGTCTGCTGTCGGCTAGTTTAAAACACATTACTAATTGAACCGCCAAGGACGCCAAGGATACTAAAGTGGAAATATTGAACAAGCATCCTTCAAATAGATTTTCTTGGCGTTCTTGGCGTCCTTGGCGGTTCATAAGATTTTATATTTACAATATGGCCACTGCGTCGGCTAATGAGGCGCTATCGAACGCCGCGACCGACGTAATATTCTTGTCGATACGCTTGTTCAAGCCAATGAGCACCTTACCCGGCCCTGCTTCGACCATGTGCGTAATCCCCTGCGCAGCGAGATATTGAATCGTCTCCACCCAGCGCACGGGACTGTAAAGCTGTTTAACCAACGCAGTGCGGATTGCATCAGGGACGCTATGCGCACTGACATCAGTGTTATGAATCACCGGTATCTGAGGTGCCTTGATGTCGATTGCCGCGAGTGTGACTGCAAAGGCCTCGGCGGCCGGTCGCATCAGACTGCTGTGTGAAGGCACACTGACCGCCAGCGGTAACGCGCGCTTGGCGCCCATTGCCTTAGCCTGCTCGCAGGCGCGGTCGACAGCGGCCTTATGGCCCGCAATGACCACCTGCCCTGGTGAATTAAAATTCACGGCAGAGACAACTTCACCCTGCTCTGCATTGCTGCACGCTTGACGCACCTGATCATCGTCCAAACCGAGGATCGCAGCCATCGCACCTATACCGGCCGGCACTGCTTCCTGCATGCGACGACCACGCTCAGCCACTAAGCGAATGCCGTCAGAAAAATCGAGACTACCGGCACACACCAGCGCCGTGTATTCGCCCAGGCTGTGTCCAGCCAGAAATGCCGGCTGCGCACCACCCTGTTGCTGCCACACGCGCCAAACAGCGACACCGGCTGCCAGCATTGCGGGCTGAGTTCGGTCGGTCTGATTCAGATCGGATTCCGGGCCATTCTGCGTCAGCGCCCAAAGATCGTAGCCAAGTACGTTCGAGGCTTCCGCAAAAGTCGCTTGGATTTCAGGGTACGCACTGGCGAGTTCTGCCAGCATGCCAACTGACTGCGAGCCCTGACCGGGAAAAACAATAGCGAGTTGTTTATTCATCATGCTGAATATTTATAACGACATAATATTTTTGAACCGCCAAGGTCGCCAAGTACGCCAAGAATATCTACATAAAAAGTCAGATAAGTTTTTTAAATAGAATTTCTTGGCGTCCTTGGCGTCCTTGGCGGTTCCCCTAGATTTCTCAGCGACCTTGTCGCCTTGACGGTTCGAACAAAAATCAATACTTCACCAATGCCGAACCCCACGTAAACCCACCACCGAAGGCCTCCATCAGCAGCGTCTCGCCGCGTTTGATGCGGCCGTCGCGTACCGCGACATCCAGCGCCAGCGGCACCGATGCTGCCGAGGTATTACCGTGCTGATCAACGGTAATGACGACATGGTCGGTCGAGAGTTTCAGCTTCTTGGCGGTGGCCTGAATGATGCGGATGTTTGCCTGATGCGGTATTAGCCAATCCACATCGGATTTCTTCATGCCATTGGCCGCCAGTGTCTCATCGACTATACGGCCCAAGGTATTCACGGCCACCTTGAATACCTCATTGCCCTTCATTTGGATAAAGGCGCCGCCACCCTGTAGAACATCATAGCCCTGTGACACACCGGCATTGACGGTCAGCAAACTTTCGTAGGTGCCGTCGGCGTGCAGATGGGTGGACAGAATGCCGGGTTCCTCGCTGGCTTCCAGGATCACTGCGCCGGCACCGTCGCCGAATAAGACGCTGGTGCCGCGGTCTGTCCAGTCGACGATGCGCGACAATGTTTCCGCACCGATCACCAGTGCGCATTTCGATGTCCCAGTGCGAATGAATTTATCGGCAACGCCGAGCGCATAGACGAAGCCCGTGCAGACCGCCTGAATATCGAAGGCGGCACAGCCATGTATATCGAGACGTTGCTGGAGTAGACAAGCGGTGCTGGGGAAGATGCGGTCTGGCGTGGTGGTGGCGACAATGATCAGGTCGATGTCGCTGGCGTCACGACCGGCCGCTTCAAGCGCACGGCGCGCCGCCTGCTCTGCCAGGTCGCAGGTGGTTTGACCCTCGGCTGCGATATGCCGTTTTTCGATCCCGGTACGTTCACGAATCCACGCATCCGAGGTTTCGACCATCTGTTCCAGATCGTGATTGGTGAGAACTTTGTCCGGCAGATACCCGCCAGTGCCTGTGATTCGTGAATACATTAATCTGCGCGCCTTTCTGTCAGCAACGCCTCCAGGAGGTGATCGATATGTTCCGGGACGGCCTTGCGTACCTCGACCATCGCGACGTTGATTGCATTTTCAAAGGCCAGGGCATCGGCGCCACCATGGCTCTTGATGACGATGCCGCGCAGACCCAGCAGGCTCGCACCATTGTAACGTCGCGGATCGATACGTCTGCGGAGTGCATTCAAGACTGGCAAGGCAACCAACCCCGCCAGTTTCGTCAGTAGATTGCGCTTGAACTCCTGGCGCATGAAGTGGCTGATCATCTTGGCCACCCCTTCACTGGTCTTAAGCGCGACATTGCCGACGAAGCCATCACAGACCACCACATCGACACCGCCTTTGAAGATGTCAGTACCCTCAACGAAGCCGATGTAGTTCAATGAACTGGCACTGAGTAGACGCGCGGCTTCCTTGACCTGATCATTGCCCTTGATCTCTTCCTCGCCGATGTTGAGCAGGCCAATGCGCGGCTTGTCGAGACCGTGCACCGCAGAGGCGAGCACCGAGCCCATCACCGCAAACTGAAACAGATGTTCCGCCGTGCAATCGACGTTGGCGCCCAGATCCAGGACCTCAGTATATCCCTCGATACTCGGGATCGCCGAAGAGATTGCCGGCCGGTCGATGCCGGTGAGCGTTTTGAGTACGTAGCGCGCGGTCGCCATCAAGGCGCCGGTGTTACCCGCGCTGACGCAGGCGTGGGCGCGGCCGCTTTTGACCAGATCAATGGCCACACGCATGGAGGAGTCTTTTTTGAAGCGCAGTGCGCGTGACGGCGATTCATCCATGCCGACAACTTCGCTGGCATGATGGATCAACACGCGGCCGTCAGCACCGGCATAGCCAGCCTGTTCCAGACGTCGTTCGAGTTGGCTTTGATCGCCCACCAGAATCAACCGAAGATCTTCCTGGTTGTTCAGGATACTGAGGGCTGCAGGGATAACGGTGTCTGCGCCATGGTCACCGCCCATGGCATCCAGCGCGATGGTAATGTCTGCGCTCATTACTGGTCCGTTGTAGCCCGTATTAGCGGATGAATTGCCGATACATTAAAACGCAAACACCGCTGTGACGGGCCGATCACGCCAGCCCGGCACAGCGGTGAAGGTGTTTTAACTATCAGTCCTCTTTGCGGGAGAGCACTTTGCGACCACGATAGAAACCATCTGGACTGACGTGGTGACGCACATGCGTTTCACCCGTGGTCGGCTCGATGGACAGCGTGGGGGCCGCAAGGGAGTCATGCGCACGACGCATGTCGCGTTTCGAAGGGGATTTACGATTCTGTTGAACGGCCATAGGCTACTCCTGACACAAAAATAATTTCTAATTACGTTTCAAACTAGCAAGAGCCGCGAAGGGATTGGGTTTCTCCTCCTCCACGACACTGATTTTTTCTTTCCGATATTCCGGCAAGCTACAGTGTTCGGCTGCGTCATGCTGTGGAAAACTCGGCAGGACCAGCAATAATTCGTCTTCTATAACGTCCCGAATCACCAGGCGTTCATTCTCGACCAGCAGCGGCTCATATCCCTCAGCGAGACGTTCCGCTTCGGCCGCGCTGTGTACCAAGGCAAGCCGAATTTCAATCTTGACGGGAAAATCGACGCGCTCCAGACAACGCTGGCAGGTCAGATGCAACATGCCTTCGACCTGCCCCTGCAAACAACTCACGCCGCCCGCATCGCGACCGGCATACAGGCTGACCTGCAGATCGGGGACATCGGTGTCGCGCAGTGACTCGGCAAGCCGCTGCATCCCCAGAAGCGACAGGCTACCGCGGTATTCGCGGCCTGACGTTTTCAGAGGCGCCGTATCAATTGTTTCCGGCAGCCGATCTCGCATAGGCCGCGCATCATAACCAGTCCAAGCATTTGTGTCAAAACAAAAAACACAGGAAATTACCCGGATTCCAGGTCTGGCTGACGGCGGTTGACAGGCGCCGGGAAGTTCCGTAGAACACAGGTCAATCCGGTCGCTAACTGCTTGCCGAGACAGGCATTCCGTTACAAGTACCGGTGGCTGCGCGGGACCCGCCTGTGATCAAAAAGATACTTATTGCCAACCGTGGCGAAATCGCCGTGCGCATCGCGCGGGCCTGCCGCGAAATGGGCATCCGCTCGGCCGCCATCTTCACCGATGCCGACCGCCATGCCCTGCATGTTAAAAAGGCCGACGAAGCCTACAACATCGGCCCCGATTCGGTTGCCGGCTATCTGAATGCCCACCGCATCGTCAATCTGGCTATCGCCACCGGCTGTGATGCCCTGCACCCAGGCTATGGTTTTTTGTCCGAGAACCCCCAATTGGCGGAGATCTGCGTCCGGCGCAACATCCGCTTCATAGGGCCCAATGCCGAGGTCATCCGGCGTATGGGCGACAAGACCGAGGCGCGCCGCTCCATGCAGGCGGCCGGTGTGCCGGTGGTGCCGGGTACCGACGGTAATCTGTCCGGGCTGGATGAAGCACTGAGCATTGCTCGTCAGATTGGTTACCCGATCATGCTCAAGGCAACCTCCGGTGGCGGTGGACGCGGCATCCGCCGTTGCAACGACGAACAGGCACTGCACCGCAATTATGATCGAGTGATATCCGAGGCGACCAAGGCGTTTGGCAGCGCCGACGTGTTTCTGGAAAAGTGCGTCGAGAACCCGCGCCATATTGAAATGCAGATTCTCGCCGACAGCCACGGCAATGTGATCCATCTGTTCGAACGCGACTGTTCCATTCAACGCCGCCATCAGAAGCTCATCGAAATCGCCCCCTCGCCGCAACTCAACGACGAACAGCGGGCCCAACTCGGTGAATACGCCGTGCGTGCCGCCCGCGCAGTTGGCTACCAAAATGCCGGCACCGTGGAATTCCTGATGACCGAGGATCAGGAATTCTTCTTCATGGAGATGAATACCCGTTTACAAGTTGAACACACGGTTACCGAGGCCATCACCGGTGTGGATATTGTTCAGGAGCAGATTCGTGTCGCCTCCGGCCTGCCACTGCGCTATCGCCAGGATCAAATCAGCCGGCGCGGTTTTGCGATGGAATTCCGTATCAATGCGGAAGATCCAAAAAATGATTTCCTGCCCAGCTTCGGGCGCATCACCCGCTATCTGGCACCGGGCGGCCCGGGCGTGCGCACCGATGCTGCCATCTACACTGGCTATCCCATTCCGCCCTACTACGATTCCATGTGCGCCAAGCTTACCGTCTGGGCATTGGATTGGGAGCAGTTGCTGAGTCGTGCCGCACGTGCGCTGGAAGACATGGGCGTGTATGGCGTCAAGACCACCATTCCGTATTACCTGGAAATTCTCAAAACCCAGGAATTTCGGGACAGAAATTTCAACACCAGTTTCGTCGAGATGCATCCGGAACTGGTTGATTACACCACCAGCCGTCCGACCCGCGAAATGGCTGCGGTGATCGCGGCGTCCATTGCCGCGCACATGGGATTGTAGTGGTGTCGGACGCGCGGCTGACGCCGCTGAATCCGACCTACTACGTTTGGTCTGCCTAGTTATGTTGGTCGG